>JAIRWZ010000124.1 GCA_031268615.1 Actinomycetes bacterium
TGGAGGGTTCGGGGAATCACATTAACAGTGGCCCTCAAAACGACGTTGCCTGTCTCATGGCAAGAGGTGCAGCTGCGTTTCTCATGTGCCGCAAAGCTCAAGTCCGCCGCATGCACCGTTGATTTATGACAAGCCAGACAGTACCCGCGCGTCTGGGTCGTTAGTCCAAAGCTGACCCACAGCACAAGGGCGCTTGCGGCAATAATGAGGAAGCGCGTCCATCCTCGCCCTGTTTTCACCTTTTGGAAAGGTTCTGCCGCCAGCTCTGTGGCCTGTTCTTCGCTCAGTTTGGTGAGGACCTCGCCCTCTTCGTCAACCAGCGCGTACTGTTCCTTCTTATTGACGGACACCAGGACAAACATGACCACTGTGAGCAAAATGATAAACACCAACACCACCGCAATGGCAACCAATAACATGAAAGTCAAGGGTGAAGAAGCTGGGTTTTTGATGGCTTCAGAAATAGTGGCCATCCTCTTGTCAAAGTCAGCCAAGGTCAATGAATTCAGGGAATCGCGCCACCACGACAGTGAAAAAATGTCTTTCAGAGAATTCATCGCGCACCTCCTGGGTGTGCGTGGCCGGCATGACAGTTAGAGCAGTCCGTTTCCTTATGACAGTTCAGACAAAGCTCACGTGACAGAGCGCCTTGCTGAATGCGCGAAGAATGTGCTTTCAGGAACCCTTTGGGGTGTGGCATGGGCAAACCGTGACAGCTATCGCACATCTTCGTATCCTTGTGGCAGGTGCCGCATTTGTTGCCCCCTGCGGCGGTTGCGGCAGATCCGTGCTGCGCAATAATGTAGGAGTCATGGGGCACCAGTGGCCCATGACAGCTGCGGCAATCTTCGGTCTTGTGGCAAGAGGCGCAGGTTGTCGTATCACCCAGGCCATGTTTCTCTTTCCAATCCGCGCCGTGCGTCATCGAAAAAATCGAGGTCACACCCACCTGCGCGCTCTCTTGATCGGTCTGTTCGTCACTTGAAACGCGGTCGAGACTCGCCGATTCAGAGAGCGTAGTTACCTGCGGCGACTGCGGCGTGACGGAACCAATGTGGCAGGATTCACATTGTGCCGTAAACACCTGCTTTTGCCCATGGCAGCGTACGCATTGTTCCATAGATATCGTTTTCATCCAAGGAGCCGCAACCTCGTGAGCGGTCACACCATGACAGCTGACGCACTGCAATTCTTTGGCGCAGGTCGCGTGCGATATCCGCAAGCCATTCGCCTCAACCTGCTGGTCAGAGACAAGCGACTGATGGCAGCTTTCACACACCTGATTCGACACCGCAACGGTCGCGTCTCCCAGGGGTATCACCTGCAATACCATGCCATACATGACGCGCTGGCTCATGGCAAGTCTCTCAATCGTGCCGCCCGCCTGATGGCAACGCTTACACGCAAGACTGCGATGCGCACCCTCCGCCTGAGTCGTCGTCTGATTTTGATGACAGCTCTCGCAGTTTGGGGTCCAAACACTGGCCGTCAGCGCCGGGAGCGCCAGCGCCGCCGCGATAACGATGACGGCAATTCCCAGTATCTGGGGAAGACGACCTTGTTTATTCGATACCTTTGCCAAGGTTTCCATCCTCCGCGGCAGATGAATCCGCATCCAATACATCACTGTGTGCCAAAGCCTCCGGATCGGCATTGGCCAGCTCTTCGCGCTGTTGACGACGCTTAGTCAAAATACGCGAGACTACATAGGCGGCAATCAAAATCAGAATAATGATAAGCGGAATACAACAGGCGCGCAGCAAGTCAGCGAGACGACGCTGCAAACCGCCAAGGCCGGAAGCGGAGGAGCCATCCAACGCAAAAATCTGAACACGACCCAAGGTAGCTTCAGCCGCCAGATAGGAATCCTGTCTGCGATTATAGGCTACACCAGACGGATAGCTGAACTTGCCATCCTCTCGACCATAATTGCCCCACTTTTTCAAAAAATGCCCATCTTCGGGACTGAATGCCGCTACGGTAAAGTCAAACATGTCAATGACTACAATACGGCCCGCGTCGTCAATGCAGACCGATTGGGGCAGCTGCAAGCCAGCCGGATATTTCTTCTTCAGTTCTTCCTCGTCCTGTCCACGGCTACCGGTCATCCCCTGGTTTCCCGGATAAGCAATCTGAACCATCCAGACCTTGTCGCCCGCCTCATCATACTTTGACAGACGCCCGTTATACGAATCGACGACGTAGACGTTGTTGTCACTGTCCAAAGCCAGGCCACTGACCAAATCGAAGTCATCCTCGCCGGTCCCTTGCTCACCTAATTTGCCTATATAGCTTCCGTCCAGCTTAAACGCCGCAAAGCCACCGCGGCTGCCCACAACCAGCATATCGTTACTGGCGGCAATCGCCTGTGGCTCGTCAATATTGAGGGTATACTGCGGATTAAAGTTTGCGTCAAACACACGCACCAAGTCGTAGGTTTGCTCCCCCACAATAATCCAGCCGTTAGGGGCCACCGCCATACGGGTTGGATAGTTGAATACATCTCCATTGGCATCCTGGGTCACCAGCTGCTTGAAAGACCCATTCATGTAGTACTCAATCAGGCGGAAATGGTTCGCGTCAGTTACCCAGAAACTCTGCCCATCCGGAGACACCGCCACGTCAGACGGATGCATCAGCTCATCAGGCGCCTCGCCGAAACCATAGACCGACCTAATCCATGTAATATCATTTTCTTCAGTCTTTGCGATGTTGCCGCCACCGGGTCGCAGAAAGGCATACAACAGGCCGCAGGCCAAGAACAACAGAATAATCAAAACGATTAGCACAACAGTCAATATCGCGCGCATGCGGCTGACCGCTTTAGGGTTTTCTTCTTCACGAGTGGCCTGAACTTTGAGTTCGGGTGTCTTTGGTGTTTCTGGTGTTTCTGGTGTTTCTGGTGTTTCGGTCATCGTATCGGACTCGGTTGCCTTATCAGACATTTATTTCCCCTTTAACTGTGCCAAACCTGCCAAACCTTCTTCGTCGTCCGGCAGGAACTTCAGTCCCGCTTCAAAATCCTTCTTCGCGGCTTTTGTGTCGCCTTCTTCCAGCTCAATCTGCCCGCGACGTATCAGGGCGCTACCATCCTGCGGATATCCCTCAATAAAGATGCTCAAGTATTCCAGTTCTTTGTCCGCTTCCCCACGGTCAGCATAGATTTCTGAGAGCGCCAAAGCCGACGCGTAATAGTTTGCCGGCACGCCGTAGGCGCGCGCCCAGTTCGTGTTTTCTCCTTCGATGGAGAGCTCCTGCTCGTAGGCTTCCATCAGACGACTCATCACCTGCTCATATTGAGCAATCGCCTCATCAACCTTATTCTCTTTCATCAGCAAGTAAGCATCAGCGTAGTCCAAAGCCTGGGACCGCAAAACATCCAGCTTTGCATCCCGGGCCTGTTGCAAAACATCGCGAGCATCGGTCATTTTGCCCTGGTCAGCCAAGCGCATCACCAAATCGCCATAGTCTTGAGCGGTACCATTCACGCTAATATTGCGCCGCGCCTCACTCACATCTAAATCGTTGATTGTTTGGGGAGTCTTTTCAAAACTGACGACACCACCTAGCACCGCAAAAACACCGGTCAGTAGCGCGCCAATGATAACCAATCCAATGGCCAGCAATAAAATCTGTATGACGCGGTCCGAGAATAAACTGCCTTTCTTTACAGAATCCATGTACGCCTCCGCATATGACCTGCCCCCTCTGCATCAAAAATGCCCGCTCCAGTTTAGCACAAAACGGCGCACTACCGTCCAGTCACGTATTCTCTCAATATTGTAAACTAATGGAACGAACTATGTTATGAGGAGGAGACGCGAAGATGAAAAAAGTACTACCGATAATTCTTTGCCTATGTCTGGTCATGGTAGGCGCAGGAATAACTGGCTGTCAGCGCAGCGACAACATCGAAGATGAAGTCAAGGCCGCATTGGACAAAAAAGCTGAAGAAGCCCAGCAAGCTGAAGAAGCAAAGAAAGCGGCGGCGGAAGAGGCCGCTCTCTATGAAGTAGATGAGTTGACCATTGAGGACACACAAAAGGGCAAGGGGCGTAAGGTGCGCGAAGGCGACACCGTTACCGTCGATTTTACGGGCATGTATCGTGATGGCTTTGTGTACACAACTGCCAACATGGAAGGTGGACCGGCAGTTTTCACAGTCGGCAAGCACGAGGTGCTGGAAGGTTGGGAGCTGGGGGTCATCGGCATGCAGGTGGGTGGCAAACGTACGGTGAAAGTACCCCCTGAGCTGGGCTATGGTGAGAACGTTCCCCACGCCACCATTCCCCCCGGAGAGACACTAATCTACGATTTCACCTTGCTGAAAGTGGTACCCGGAAAGAAGTAGTCGCAAGACCTGCCAGTTATTATGCGCTTTTTCGAACGGCGGCGCAGACCAACACCTCGTAGTCGGCAACGCGAGGCTTCAGTTCACGTGCGTCTATCTGCTCGAGCGGAATGCCTTCCAACCCACAGAGCGCACTGAAGGCATTGCCATAGGCGGTCACCTCAACACTGCCCGTTGGCGGGGGGAAAGCCGCCGTCAACAGTTCCCGCAAGCCCCGCGAAGTGAAACGCCAGCGATCCCCAAAGCGGTCATCATCCCAACGACTAATCTGGCTGATACAGGGCACGGCAATCAGCGCCGTGCCACCTGGCGCCAGGATACGTGCCAGTTCGCGCAAGGCTGCCCCCACATCGGGCAGGTATTGCAACACGTGAGGCAGCAGCACACAGTCAACAGAGCCGTCGGCAAGGTCAGGGCAGGCGGTCAGGTCTCCCCGGATGACATCGGGGTCGTCACGCAACTGTTCGTCGGCAGCGTGGGTCAGCACGATGGACGTACTCACTTCGTGGGCTCCGAAACGAAGGGTGTAATCACGTCCGCCGATTTCGAGTACGCGGCCAGCGATTGCATCGGCATGCGCGGCCAGAAACTGGTCCAGATAATAGCGGTCAACCGGTGTGCCGGCTGCCCAACCAAAGTCCGGATTAACCGGTTCGGGGCTGCGAAACGAGCCGAATCGGGGCAAGCGGCGGCGCAGCCTGTTGTGTATTCTGGCGAGGTTCATGTATCCAATTTCTGTCGGTTCTGACAATTCTCCTTCTGACATCGCTTCTCTGTCGATTCAAAATCCGTGGTTCAAAATCCGTGCCTGAAGGCGCATCGTCGGTCGGAAAAGCAGCTTTAGTATATCATGGTGGCATGGCCGCTCATCCTTTACAGAGGCTGTTGAAAAACACCGCCGCCAACAGCATTGCGCAGGCAGTTGTGATGTTGGTGGGCTTTTTTGTGCTGCCGTTGTTGATTCGGGGCTTTGGCGTGGCGGCCTACGGAACCTACGTACTGGCCGTGTCCGTGTCGAGCTGGGCAGGGCTGCTGGATTTAGGGTTACCGGCGACAGTAGTGCGTCGCGTGGCCGCCGCACAAGCAGTGGGGGCCTTGGGCCAGCTACGTGCGACGTTGCGGTCGGCCGGGGTCTTGTATGCCGCCCTTGGCCTGGCGCTGACCGCTGTTGTGGCGGGGCTGGCTTTTGCGGCAGGCGCGATTTTCCGCGTCACCCCCGGAGAAGCGCTGACCCTGCGCTGGCTGCTGTTGCTGACCGCTGGTGCGCAATTGCTGCTGTGGCCAACAGCGTTGTGCCGCGATGCCTTGTCGGGATTACAACGCTACGATTTGGTGTCAGCGCTGGTCATCGTGGGCGCGGTGGTTGACGTCGCCGGAGTCGCCGTGGTGCTGGCCAGTGGACGCGGTCCGGTGCTGCTGGTCGCCATTCGTTTGTTTGGGCAGGCGCTGGTGTTTGCGATGGGCGCGCTGTTCGTCCTGCGCGTCGGAGCGGCGGGAGAGGGATGTGCGCGCGGGGGTACGCGGGTGGCGGGGGCGGAGCGGACAGCGGTGGCGACAGCGGAGCGGACAGCGGTGGCGGAGCGGACAGCAGCAGCGACAGCGGAGCGGACAGCGACCACAACGACGATGGCAGCAACGACTGCGGTGTCAACCTCCCCTGCCGCACTGCTGCGTGAGGCGCGCCCGCAGTTCATCCTGCAAGTCTCTGGCCTACTGTCCAAACAACAGACGGCCAAACTGATAGTCGGTATCATTCTGGGCACCGCTGCGGCAACTTTGTTTGACGTGGCCGCAAAGTTCAACTCGCTGCTGTCCACGTTCAGTTCACTCTCGACCTCAGCAGCCACGCCCGTCATCGCCGAACTGAACGCTCTGGAGCGCCACGACTCGTTGCGCGCGCTCCTGATTTCCGGCAGTCGCGCGGTTACCGCGCTGGTCACGCCGGTCACCTGCGTGCTGTTGCTGCTGACCGGTCCTCTCATCCGCACTTGGTTGGGCCCATCGTTTGCCGCCGCTATCCCCATTACCTTGCTATTGCTGTCCGCTCAGGCCGCCGTACCGCTCTATCAAATGGGCGACCCGGTCCTCATCGGCAAAAATCGTCTGCGCCGCTGGGCCAGGTCCGCCGTCTGTATTGCCCTGCTTAACCTGGCGCTGGCCTGGCTGGGCGTGCGTCTGTTTGGCGCGGTGGGCGCCGGCCTTGCCGCCCTAATCTGCGGCGCCATCGAGCTGCCTTGGTATATGCTCATCGTGCGCCGGGAAACGGGCGTGTCCCTGCGTCGCTGGCTGGCAGCCGGAATTTGGCCAGCCATCCCCCTGCTGGCGCTGCCGATACTGCTCTGTCTGTTGGCGCGTCTGACCCCGCTGACGGACAGCCTGCCCGGACTGGTTACGGTCGCCGCCACCGCCATCGCAGCCTACTGGCTGGTCTTTTGGCGGGTGGGTCTGAAAGGCTGGGAGCGCAGCCTTTTGTGGAATTCCCTGCGTCATGGCTCTGACTCCGCGGAAAACGGCCAGCATGGATAAACGAGGCGACGAGACCGTCAGAAGTGAGTACGTCCATTCCTGCACGATATCGGTCGTGATGCCCGTCTGGAATCCCGGAGCATATCTGGAAGACGCGCTGGCTTCGGTCTGCGCGCAAACCTTTGAGGATTTTGAATTGCTGCTGACTGATGACGGCAATGACGAGGCGACCCATTCGCAACTGCAAGCTTTTGTCGCAGCTGAACCCCGTGCCCGCCTGATCTCGCAGGAACACGCCGGACGCGCCGCTGCCCGCAACGCAGGAGTCGCGGCGGCGCGGGGAAGGTGGCTGGCCTTCGTCGATGCCGATGACCTGGTAGCGCCGCGCTATCTACAGGCACAGCTGGAGTCTGCCCTAAGGACAAAGGCGGACTGCGTGGTGTGCGCTTATGAGCGCTTTGACACTGCCACCGGTGCGCGCCTGACCCTGCACGACGAAGGGTCGGCGGCGTTGTATGGAACCGATATACGCCACCGTCCCGATATCCTGCTGGCGATGGATGCCAGCCTGTGCAATCACCTGTATGCCCGTCACTTGTTTTTTGATAACGACGGTGACAGCGAAATGCCAGCCGAACGCGTGCCCGTGTCACCCGCACTCATATTCCCACCTGGAAACGACTTTGAAGATTTGGCTGTCGCTTACTGTCTGGCGCTGCGAGCACACCGCATTGAAAAAGTTGACGAGCTGTTGTACCGCTACCGCGACGCGGGACCCGCGTCGGTCATGGCCGCTTGTGACGAGCGCTATCTGCAGATACCGCAAGCTCTGGGTTGTATGGTTGACTATTTTGATGCCTGCGCAGTGGAACCTGACGTACGGGATAATCTGGCGGCGCTGTGCTTCATTCATCTGCTGTCCGGACGTCTGGATGATTTTTTCGTTCAGGCGACCGCTGCGTTGCGCACGCGTTTTATCGCGATGGCCTTTGAATTTCTCAATGTACGGTTTCCGGGATGGAGACATCTGTCCTCCGTGCGGAAAGTCTGTCCGCGTTGGGTAAAGCGCATGGTACTGACACACCCAACATTATTGCGGCTGTATGTGTGGATGAGCTGATGCACTGATGAAGGTCATACAAATTTCAACAGCTGATCTGGGCGGCGGCGCCGAGCGCATTGCCCGCGACCTACATCGGGGACGCCTGGAGCGTAACGAAGCCTCTACGCTGGCTGTTGGTTTTCGTTTTGAGGACTTGCCCCACACCGTCGTCTTGCCCAACGATGAACGCCGGGGGCAGTGGGCGCGTCTTATCCTGCGGTTGGCGCCAGCTGCCCCTGCTTTTGGTCAGCGTCTTAGTCCTGCCTCATTGGGCGCCCGTCGCGCGTTACAGACGCTGGCCATG
>JAIRWZ010000139.1 GCA_031268615.1 Actinomycetes bacterium
CATGGCTGCGGGAATGTGCCCGAATCATTGCTACTGACGTCTCCTGACCCGCTTCGGTTCGGCTCTTGTCTCAGCCTTCGAAGGTCAGCGCGTCAATGAACACATCCACTGACACCGCCGACACACCCAGCTGCCCGACCAAGGCGTCACGGACCGCCGTCTGCACCTGCGCCCCTAAATCGGGCAGTTTCTGCCCATAGGCCACCGTCAGATGTACGGCAATGGTCAAGGCAGCGTCGTCATCAACCTTAATTTCGATACCGGATGGCTTCGGTTTCAACAGCCCCGCAGCCGTAGTCGCCGGCGGCCTGATTGCCACAACCCCGTCAACTTTGTCCGCCGCGACCTGCGTGATGGTCTCAATCACATGAGACGACACCGTCAACCCTTCAAATACCAAATCATGCGTCATCTTTCCACTCCTCACGTTTCCCCTAGCCTTGCGAATAGCGCGCCAGTCCCTTTCGTCCCTAACCCAATTCCGGCATTTCTTCTTCGATAAAATCGGTGCGGTAGTCCCCTGCCACAAACGCCGGCACCTCCAGCACTGACCGGTGAAAATCAATCGTTGTCGCCAGCCCTTCCACTTCAAATTCCGCCAGCGCGCGCCTGGCTCTGGCTATAGTTTCGAAGCGAGTACGTCCAGACACGATGAGTTTCGCAATCAGTGAATCGTAATACGGTGGCACACTGGCTCCGGTCTCGAGATGGGTGTCAACCCGTATGCCGAAACCTCCCGGCGGTACAAACTTTGTCGCTATCCCTGGGCTGGGACGAAATCCCGCGGCTGGGTCTTCCGCGTTGATACGAAACTCAATCGCATGCGAAGTTAAGCGTAGGTCGTCCTGTGTTATACCCAAGGGCTGACCGGCAGCAATGCGAATCTGCGCGGCAATGATATCAACGCCGGTAATCTGTTCGCTTACCGGATGTTCAACCTGTACGCGGGTATTCATCTCCATAAAGTAAAAGCGTGGCACGCTGCCGCTGTCATCGTAGAGAAATTCCACCGTCCCGGCGCCTTCGTAGCCCACCGTAGCGGCCAGGCGCAAGGCAGCCTGCCCCATTTCCTCTCGCAGCTGCGGCGTCAGGACAGACGACGGCGCTTCCTCAATGAGCTTTTGATGACGTCGCTGTACGCTGCAATCGCGTTCAAACAGATAGACGCCTCTGCCGTCGCGGTCCACCAGTATTTGGATTTCAATGTGTTTTGGGCGTCCCAGATATTTTTCCAGATACACCGTATCATCGCCAAAGGCCGCCTTTGCTTCAGTTTTTGCGGCGACAAACTGATGGGGCAAAAGGTCAGATTCTTCAGCGAGGCGCATGCCCTTCCCCCCGCCGCCCGCGCTGGCTTTCACCAAAACAGGATAGCCTATTTTTTCGGCAACCATCAGAGCTTCCTCGGCACTTTCCAGCGCTCCATCACTGCCGGGCACCGTCGGTACACCGGCGTCAGTGGCCGTTTGACGCGCGACATTCTTGTTGCCCATGCGCGCAATAGCGTCTGGACTGGGACCAATAAAGACCAACCCTTCATCGGCACAGAGCGCTGCAAAATCCGCGTTCTCTGCCAGAAAGCCATAACCGGGATGAATGGCTTCGGCGCCAGTAGTCAGCGCCGCCATGATAATGGCAGTCTGGTTCAGGTACGACTGCGCGCTGGCGGCAGGTCCAATACAAACCGCCTCATCAGCCTCGCGCACCGGGCGTGACGCAACGTCCGCCTGGGAATACACCGCGACCGTCGCAACGCCCAGTTCCCGCGCGCTGCGTATCACCCGCAAGGCAACTTCACCACGATTTGCTATGAGTATCTTCGAAAAAATGTCTCGCTCCTATTCCTATACTGGTTCATACCAGACGAGCGGCGTTGCAAATTCAACCGCAGCCGCATTCTGAACGCTACTTTCGCGAATGATACCGTCTTCTTCAATGACAACCTCATTCATCAACTTCATGGCCTCAACAATGCCCACGGTTTGCCCCGCCTTCACCTCGTCGCCAACAGAAACAAAGGGCGGGTCGTCAGGAGACGGCGCTGCGTAAAACGTGCCAACCATCGGCGAAGTAACGGCCTTCCAGCCTTCCTCGTGACCATCTGTCGCTACGCCAGCGGCGACCCCACCCGGCACAGCAACCGCCGAAGTGTTCGAGGCAACAGACGGGGCAGGTATGGACGTACTCACTCCTGCTCCTGCTTTGCGTAGCGTCACTTTGCTGTCGCCTTCTTCAATGCAAATTTCGGCCACTTCGCTGGCTTCCAGCGTAGCCACCAGTTCTTTTATCTGGTCCAGATTCATTTCGTTCCCCTCTTCTTCGCGCACCACGCGCGCTTCGTCAGCCGTCATGAACACGGCATTTTCGACGCCGCTGGCGTGTTTTTCCAGATAGGCGCGCGCTTCGTTGGGAAAGAGCGCGTACATCAGCACGTCTTCTTCGTTGCGCGCCAAATCCCCGATTTCCGCGGCCAGCTCGTCGTAACCCGGCTGTGCTGTGGCGCTGCCGGTTGCACGGGCCGCCGCACGAAGCGCTTCGGCGTCCGGACCCAGCACCGCCTGGACTATGGCCGGTTTCATTTTGCCGGGGGATTTGCCGTATTTGCCCAGCAGGTAGTCGCGCATTTCGGTCGGCACGATGGAATAGCGCTTCCCCGTCAGCACGTTCAAAACAGCCTGCGTGCCAACAATTTGCGACATTGGCGTTACCAGCGGCGGGTAGCCCACCTCGGCGCGTACGACAGCGATTTCGTCCAACACATCGGGAAGACGATCCAGCGCATGCTGGACTTCCAGCTGGCTCAACAGGTTTGACATCATACCACCGGGGACTTGGTGCGAAAAGACCTCCATGGACAAAAGCGACGTGGTGCCGCGTTTGACATGGTTGCGTTCACGCACCTCCTCCCAGTAATGCGCGATATCAAAGAGCAGCGTCAGGTCAATGCCCGTGTCAAAGGGGCTTTCTTTCAGGGCGGCGACAATCATCTCGCCGGCCGGTTGACTGTTGCCAAAGGCCAGCGCCACAACCGCGGTATCCACGGTGGCTGCTCCCGCTTCGACTGCTTTTAAGTAGTTCATGGGAGCCATGCCCCCGATGTAGTGACAGTGTACCTGAATGGGCAGGCCGATGGCCTGTTTCAGCTCGCATACCATGCGCTCGGTGCGAAACGGAGTCAGCATACCGGCCATGTCTTTGAT
>JAIRWZ010000009.1 GCA_031268615.1 Actinomycetes bacterium
CCCCCCCCCCCCCAACCCCCCCCGCCGCCCCCGCCTCGGCCGCCCGGGCGGGGCCATCACAAAATCCAGGTGATGGGCGTACTTGGGCGTACTTCATTTTTTGCTTGACCGTGCTGAAGTTTAGTGCTACGATTTTTAAATATGTGTTATCATTTGCATGAGGGACGGGGACGGGGAACCGGACAAACGACGGAAAGGGGTTCGAGCAATGCACATTCCTGATGGATTACTATCCACACCGGTGGCGGTGGCTGGCGAAGTCGGTGGCATTGGCCTGATTGGGTATGCCGCGTACTGGGTAAAGACGCAGCTTAGTCAGCGGCGCGTCGTGTTGATGGCCGTGTTGGGCGCGCTGATTTTCGCGCTGCAAATGCTGAACTTTCCTGTTGCAGGCGGTACCTCCGGGCATTTTGGCGGCGGCGCGTTGGCTGGCATCGCGCTGGGTTTCTGGCCGGCCACGCTGGTCCTGTCCGCCGTTCTGGGCATTCAGGCGTTGGTGTTTTCCGACGGCGGCGTGCTGGCCTTCGGCATGAATGTCATCAACATGGGCGTCATTGCCCCGGCGTTTGCCCTGCTGCTGTATCGCGGCGCGCTGCGTATCAGCGACAGCCGGGGATCGAGGGTCGCGGGCGCCTTCGCTGGCGCCTTCGCGGGCGTGGTTGCTTCGTCTGCGGCCGTGGCCTTCGAATTGTGGGTATCGGGACGCGCGAATTTCGGCGTCGCGCTGGTCTCGATGGTTGGCTGGCACGCGCTGATTGGTATCGGCGAAGGCCTGATTACCGGCGCGCTGGTGGGATATCTGGCGGCGGTGCGTCCCGACCTGTTGGGCGACAAAAAAGACGGAGTGAGTACGTCCATGAATGCCGTCTACATCGTGCTTGGCGTCCTGGCGGTAATCGGCGCCGGAATCTCCTGGCTGGCGTCGTCACACCCTGACGGGCTGGAATTTGTGCTGGAGAGCAAGGGTATCAGTTTCCCGGAGTTTTCACTGCTGGGCAACGGAACGTGGTTTGCCGACTACGGTGTGCGAGGTTTAGGCGACAGCCCCATCGGAACGGTGCTGGCCGGTATCGTTGGTTTGGTCTTAGTCGGCGCCCTCCTGTGGGTGTTGTTTGCCTCCAAAAAGCGCGAGAGGGCAAAAAGTTAGTGTGCAAGTGTGGAGACTTCCTGAAAAAGGAACTGCAGGGAACCGTAGCACGAAAATGTAAAGTTTGCTAATATCGTGTTACGGTTCTCAGCGATTTCTCTGTTTAGGGAGGAAACAATGTCATCAGTAGTGCGATTCGGCGTGGCTATGGAAAGTGACTTGTTGGAACGATTCGATACCTTTGTCGCGGAACGCGGTCTGGCCACCAACCGCAGCGAAGCGGTACGGGATTTGGTGCGCAACGCCTTGGCTCATGCAAGGGTTGAAAACCCCGAGGCTGAAGTCGTCGGCACCGTTACCATGATTTTCAATCACCATACTTCAGATTTGAGCGAAAAACTGGACAGCTTGCAACACAAACACTACAAAGAGATTATTTCGAAGCTGCATGTGCATTTGGACGCCCACAACTGTCTGGAAGTTGTTGTCCTGCGCGGCAAAAGCCGCGAGGTACACGCGATGTCTGACGCCCTGTTGGGCACAAAGGGTGTCGTTCACGGCAAGCTGGTCATAACTACGACTGACTCCCCTCTCGCTCCCGCACAGGCGAGAACCCACGCTGCTGCCCACCTATCTTCGAAACAGACCCGGAGATAACGGTAGGTACATGCACAAGCTGGCCACTGCTCATAGCGAAGACATCGTCATCAGTCCCTATGGACTGCGTATTATCGCGCTTGATATTCGCGCGAAACTGATAGGCGGTCTGGTCCTGATTGTCGCCATTACCACCGCGCCTGCCATGAATCTGTCACGCTTCGCTCTGTGCCTGGCCGCCTTATTGTTGACTGCCCTCCTGTTGGGCGACCGCGTGGGCGCCGTGCTGCGCGGAGCAACGGTCGTGCTGGCCTTTGCCGGGGTGATTGCCTTGACCTCGCCTTTGGCGCTGCTGGGGACAAGCGTTGCCTCTCCTGACTTGGGCATGTTCTCATCGACACTCGTCACCATCCACACCGTCGCCGAGGCCTATGCCTATGGCTGGCCCCTGATATGGGAGATTTTGTCAAAGGCCTGGCTTTCGGTCATTGTGGTCAACGTGGTAATGAAAAGTACCACCTGGACAGGCGTATTGCAGGGCCTGGACGCGCTGCACCTGCCGCGTGTGTTTCTGGTGCTGCTGACCTTTCTGTATCGCTTCAGCGATTTGTTCCGCCAGCAAATACGCGAAATGCAGTCGGCGATACGTTCCCGCGCACCACAGCTGGGGAGCTTGCGCCGTGTGTTGCTCTACGGAAAGCTGGGAGGAAACCTGTTCGTTCGTGCCTACGAGCGAGGAGAAGCTATTTACGACGCCATGCTTTCGCGGGGTTATGGGGGCAGTTTGCCCACCCTGCGCCAGCTACGTTGGCGCCTTATCGACACCGCCGCGCTGACTCTGTGTATCGCGGGCGCGGCAGCGCTACTGTTAGGTTCGTAAGGACATGCTGCCTGTAGCCGAATGGTCCGCAATTCGACCTTCAGTCGAAAAGCTGTCCCTGCCAATCCTCACTTTCACGTGGGGAATGACCGAAAGAAAGGATATCGGTGCATTGCGCAAAAACAGCAATTGAGCTGCGGGAAGTCAGCTACTCATACCCGGATGGGACGGCAGGTCTGGACGTACTCACTACGCTTATTCGCCATGAGGAACGGGTGGCTCTATTAGGGCCAAACGGCGCGGGCAAGTCAACGCTTATCGGGCATTTGAATGGCATTTTGACACCGACTTCGGGTACGGTGTTGATTGAGGGCGAGCCGCTGACGCCTGCTACGGTGCGCGCCGTGCGCGAGCGTGTCGGCGTGGTTTTTCAGGACCCGGACAATATGTTGTTCATGACACGGGTCTCTGACGATGTGGCTTTCGGGCCGCTCAATGCCGGGTTGGAGGCTGATGAGGTGCGGGCGCGGGTCGCCCGTGCGCTGGCAGCGGTAGATTTAGAGGCGCAGAGCGACCGGCCGGGAATGCACCTGTCGTTCGGGCAGAAAAAGCGGGCGGCGCTGGCATCCGTGCTGTCGTGTGAGCCGGCCATTTTAGTGTTGGACGAGCCTACCAGCAATCTGGACCCGCGTGCGCGGCGCGAAATGATTGCCTTTGTGCGCGGTCTGGACATTACGCTTTTGGTCGCGACGCATGACCTGGATTTGGCGTGGGAACTGTGCGAGCGGACCCTGGTGTTGGACGAAGGGCGTGTCGTTGCCGATGGCCCCACGCGCCAGCTGCTGCGTGACGAAGAGTTAATGCTGGCACACGGGCTGGACGTCGTGGAAAAACGCTAGGTTCCACGGTTTCTCACCCGACGCGTAACTCTAAACTAGTTATTTCTTCAGAGAATGCCGCATTGCCTTGTGACTCAATTCGCGTACACTTTCATCGGGAAAAAGTGTTTCTTGCCACACCGTGTAATCAAAAGGTTCCCGAATTATCGAAGATATGAAGCGCTCGGCATTGACTTTCCCCAAACAATCCATGAGTATTTCCATTCCCTCCCGACGCAATGCTATCTCGCTATACATGATTATTCCTCCCAAACTTTGACATAATCCAACGGGTTCATAACTGAACCTGATTGTCAAAAGGTCTGTTAAAGCAGCAGTTATCTAGGTAAATATACACACTGCTAATATACCAGCCAAGCAAGAGAGAACTGTCACGATTTTGAATCTTACGTCACATCGCGCGTCGAAGACATGTTGTGGCCAACGCAATAGGGAATGACTCAGAGTGAGACGGTAAATATGGATCCCTTGCCAACTTCACTTTCTACGCTCAGATATCCACCGAGGGCTTCGGTCAAAGAACGCGCGATGGCCAGACCAATGCCGCTGCCCCCCGTGGCGCGTGCGCGTGCCTCATCCGCACGATAGAACCGCTCGAACAGGTAGGGCAGGTCCGCGTCCGCAATGCCTACTCCGGTATCGGCCACGGTGATGACCGCGCCGGGCACGCCGCTAATATCGTCCCGCACGGGAGTAACCGTCACCGTCACGTCGCCACCCACAGGAGTGTAGTGCAGCGCATTCGCGAGCAGATTCGTCAGCACTTGAGCCAGACGGTCGGCGTCACTGCGCACAATAACAGGCAGAGACGCGTCCACCGTTAGCGTCAGGTCTGCGGCATGCGCGGCCGCCTCGAAGCTGGCCACAACCCGCACGGCAAGCGCCGCCACATCCACGTCTGCCCACGACAGCGCGACGCGCCCCCCGGCGCCACCGCCAGCGCTGCTGCCCGAGCCGCCGCCCAAAACCACGCCACCCCCACTACCCGCACCCGAACTACCCGCACCACCGCTCGCACCACCGCTCGCGCCCGTCACACCCACCGCACCCAAGCTCTCCGCCGCCGCCAGTCGCTCCAGATCGCGCACCAGCGCCGACAGGCGCGCTACGTCCGCTCCCAAGGCCGACAGGCGCGCCGCGTCTGCCTCCCACACCCCGTCAACCATGCCCTCAATCTGTGCCGACAGCGCAGCCAGCGGCGTGCGCAGCTCATGAGCCACATCCCCGGCGGCGCGGCGGCGCAGCTCGTCAGTCCGCTCCAGTCCCGCCGACAGCGCGTTCAGCGAGCCCACCAGTTCGTGCAGCTCAATGCTGGCCCCCACAGGTTCGGTCAGCGCCGCCTGCCCGCCAGCCGCAATGCGCAACGCCCCTTCAGCCGCCGCGGTCACGGGTCGGGCAATGCGGCGCGCCAGCACAAAAGCGACGGCAACCCCCACCAACAGCGACAATGCGCCGACGGCCACCAGCACAGAATTCAGCGTATCCAGAAATGACACATCCGCGTCCGTCAGAAAAAAGGGACCGTAAAAAGTCACTGCCGCCGACCCCACCGCCACGCCCGCTGCGTCGCGCAGCGCAAAACGCTCCTCCTGAAAATCGCCCTCTACCTGCGGCATACGCTGGTCCATGCGCATTTGCACCTCGCGCATGACCGCCCGACACTGCGACATATCATGGTGCTGCGCGTCCCAAGCCGTCGCGCCCGACGCGTCCAGCACCTTCACAATATAGCCCTGATACAGCGCGTCCATCCCTATCGTATGCAGCGCGTCAACATCAAATTGCCCGGTATCCGCGTCATATTGCTGCCCCAGCAACGCGACCAGCTCGCGCGTCCGCGTCGCCTGCTGTCGCTCTACATAGCGCTCAAATTGCCGCGCAACCAGCACATTCGACAGCAAGGTAATCAGCGCAATCGCGAACACCACCACCAGCGTAATCGCCAGCGTCAACTGCCCACGCAAAGTGCTTCGCTTTTGAGAAGTGAGTACGTCCATCGCTGATTCTACCGTGCCGGGAGATTACGGCGCCGATACCTGTCGCTCACCCCCGCTGAACTTGTAGCCCAGACCGTAGATGGTTCGGACGTAGCGCGGGTGGCGGGGGTCATCTTCCACTTTGGCGCGCAGGTTCTTAATGTGGCTGTCAATGGCGCGGTCATAGCCATCAAAGTCCGCACCGATTGCCGCGTCTATCAGCTCATCGCGACTATAGATACGTCCAGGGTGCGCAGCCAACACAGACAGCAGCAGGTATTCTGTGCGCGTCAACGGCAGCTCCCGCTCGCCTTTCGCGACCCTGCGCGCCCGAAAGTCGATACTCAAACCTCCGGGATAGTTTTGGCGCACCGCCAGAGCTGCGCCACTACCCTCGCGACTGCGACGCAGGACAGCCTCAATGCGGGCAGCCAGCAGTTTCAGACTAAAAGGCTTAGTCAGATAGTCATCGGCGCCCAAGCGCAAGCCGTCCAATTGCTCGGCCTCCGAAACCTTAGCGGTCAGCATGATGATGGGAACACGACTGCGGCGGCGAATGGTCGCGGCGACATCTTCGCCACTGACCTTCGGCAACATCAAATCCAGCACCAACAAGTCGGGACGTCGCTCCTGCCACGCATTCAGAGCTTCACGTCCATCGGCAGCAACAATGACCTCATACCCAACGCTGCGCAGATAGTCAGCAACCAAGGTACGCAACGACGCCTCGTCATCGACAACCAGAACAGTAACTTTCGCCTTAGGCAAGAACTTCGTAGCCCGTCTCTGCAATCGCTGCCCGTATCTGGTCAACCGACACCTGAGCAGGCTCGTACTTGACCAGCACTTCTTTCTTTTTCAGACTGGCCTTTGCCTTTTTAATGCCCGGCAACTTGCGGATAGTCGTATTTATATGACTTTCGCAATGCGCGCAGGTCATGCCATCTACGCCGATTATTACTTTTTCCATAATTGCACCTTTCCACTCTCTCTACCGCACCCTAAACTACTGCACATCAAATATCTTCAACAACTTTTCTGTTTCTTTCATCGCACCGCTCATGTCCATCGTTTCTACCATGGACAGCTTCCACCCGTCAATATGTTCCACATCTACCCCACTGGCACGAAACGGCTCAGGATTCAGCGCAAACACCATATCCGCCTCATTAGTCGCCATATCCTGCGCAAACTCAAAGGCATTGCCGTTGTCCAAATCAATCCCAAAATGGTCCATCGCCGCGTGATGGCCAATACGTTCAGGCGTCTGGCGGACAATGGTGCGGTAAGCGTCCTTTATATCAGCCGCAGACGACAGATTACCCCCCGACGAATCCACCATATCCATCGCCATAACCTGAATAAAACGTCCATCCACTACCTCGTAGCTGGACTCCAGCTCATCTATCTGCAATCCGGCGTCAATAAAGGGGGCGGCATCGACCACCACGACAATCGGTTCCGACGGCTCAATCGGCAGTTTCAGAGCGGCTTGTCCATCCGGCGCTTCCAGAGTCCAATAGGTATCGACCTGGTCAACCTCTTCCGGCATTGCCGCCAATACCGCAGCAAAGGAATCCACAGAACGATTGCCGATGATATCGGTCGCCTGACAACCCACCACAAGCCCCACCAGCGCTAATGCCATTATAAAAGTTACAGAGCGCTTCACCCTCATTTCCTCCCTCAATTCTCAATCCTCAATCCTCATTGCCACTTGAGCGGCAGACATACAATGCCCGTCCTACGACG
This sequence comes from Actinomycetes bacterium, assembly GCA_031268615.1. Taxonomy (GTDB): domain Bacteria; phylum Actinomycetota; class Coriobacteriia; order WRKU01; family WQUG01; genus JAIRWZ01. The sequence continues at coordinate 7,132 of JAIRWZ010000009.1, forward strand.
CCCTTACCATGCTCATGCCGCCGGGCGGAAACGCTTCAGCCGCAGAGCATTCGACA
>JAIRWZ010000026.1 GCA_031268615.1 Actinomycetes bacterium
TGGTTGAAAAAACTGAGCGGGAGCTTGCGCAAATGCTCGGCAACCTCAATGCGCATTTTGCTTGATTCGCTGTAGGCGGTCGTATAGGTTTTGCGATATTCATTGCGATACAGGAAGAAGTACAGAACAGCCGCCCCGATTCCGGTCCCCAACAACATCCACAGACGCCTAACATCAAGCGTACTGCCTGTGAGGAGGGGATGTAGGAGTGTGATAATACATTGAATGATAACGGCAAAAGGCAGCAGCAACGAAAGGTTTGAGGCGACGCAGGCGACAACTCCCCGCTGAAAGTCGCGGTAGCCCTCTGGGGACAGGCCAAGAAGCTCTTTTATGTTGAACATGGTCTGGTTTCTCCTTTAGATTGTCGCTGGTGCGTTTTGAGGGGTGGGCGTATTTCCCGGGGTAAGCGTCCAATGCAAGGTGCGATTGTAGTATTCCCACATACGCCGATACCGTCCCTCTGCCCGTTCGATTAATTCACTGTGAACGCCTTCTTCCACCAAGGCGCCTTTGTCGATAACGATAATTTTGTCGGCATTGCGTACCGTTGACAGCCGGTGCGCAATGATGATGACGGTTTTGTCAGCGATGAGTTGTTCGAAGGCTTGCTGGATTTTGCGCTCATTTTCCGGATCAGCGAAAGCGGTCGCCTCGTCGAGGATGATGATGGGCGCGTCTTTGAGCAGGGCGCGCGCCAGAGCAATACGCTGACGCTGACCGCCTGAGAGGTGAACCCCGTCAGCGCCGATGACCGTGTCATAGCCCTGCGGCAGACTTTCGATAAGGTCGTGGCATTGGGCGGCGCGGGCAGCAGCCTCGATTTGGGCACGCGTGGCGTCAATGTTGCCGATGGCAATGTTTGCCGCGACGCTTTGCCGGAACAGATAGACATCCTGAAAGACAAAACATACCAGCGACATGAGGTAGTCAAGCGACATATCCCGAATGTCAACGCCCCCTATCCGGATGGCGCCAGAAGTAACCTCATAAAATCGCGGGATGAGGTGAGCGATGGTCGATTTCCCGCTGCCCGAAGGTCCTACCAGCGCGGTAACCGCCCCCTGCTGTGCGGTAAAGCTCACGTTATTAAGCGCGGGAGCAGGCGTCTGGTCGCCGTCGTAGCGGGAGTCGTGAGGGTCGCGAGAGGCAGGTTCCTGATGGTCAGGGTCACGGGTATGGTCAGGGTCGCCAGAGGCAGGTTCCTGGCTGTCATGGACGTACTCACTACTCTGATAACTGAAGCCCACGTTTTCAAAACTGAGGGTATAGTCGGTGGTTGTGCGTGCCTGAGCGGGCGCTATTTCGGGCAGGGGTGGCGTATCCAGCACGGCGTCCATGCGCTCAATGCCGTCGGCAATCTGGTTGCTGATTTGCGAGACGTAGAGCAATTTTACGAACGGGGTCGCCAGGGACACCGAAAATATCAGATAGAAGACGCAGGCGAGCGCAAACGCGGGGTAGTCGGTGACGCGCCCGGAAAGCCAGATGATGACCGGAATGAGAAATAGGTAGACTTGGCTGACTATCAGCATGAACAGTTCCATGTGCGTTTCAAACGCCAGCGTGTATTCCAGGCAAAACTTGCCATAGGTTGCGATGGTGTCGTAGAACTTGCGAAATGAATAGATGGTTTGGTTGAAGGCTTTGACGACCGAGATACCCCGGACGTACTCCACCGCGGCGTTGTTCATGTCTTCCAGCGCGTCCTGATAGCGCACGATAAAGGTCTGCGATTCCTTGTTGCCAAACGCTGAGGCCTGAACGAGGTAGCTTAGGATAATGGGTACCAGACTGGCCAGCCCCAGCCGCCAGTCAAAGAAGAACAGGATGGCGAGCGTGACTACAGGCATAGCAAACGAGCCGACGAGGTCGGGCAGTTGGTGCGCGATGAAACCTTCCAGCTTTTCGATGTTTTCGTCAACGATTTTGCGCAGCTTGCCGCTGGAGTGCGCGGTGTGAAAGCCCAGAGGAAGCGCGGCGATGTGGCGCGTGAATTCCAGTTTGAGTTCATAAAGCGTACTGAACGCGGCCGTGTGGGAAAACATCAGCGCAATGAAATTGAGTACGATGGCCGCCACCGCCCCGGCGCAGGCAAGCCACCCCAGCCGCATAAGCAACGCGGTGTTCAGCGGAGACGTGCCGGACAAGCCGGCAATCAATTCCCGTATCACGTAGTAGATAGCAATAAAGGGACTGAACGAAACTGCAACACTAAGGACCGAGAACACGCACGAAGAGATTACCAGGAACTTCTTGCGGCCGGCGAGTTCCCACAAGCGCGCCATACCGGTCTTGGTTTTGGTGTTGGCGCTGGCGTTGGGCTTGGTGTTGGCGTTGGCGTTGGCGTTGGCCTTGCGGCCTTTCGAACGCGGCATGCGGGTGGTCCTTTCTCCCGGGTGGCGGGCGACTGGGTGGTAGCTAGGTAGTGCTGGGTGGTGCCGGGTGGTAGCTGGTTGGCGGGTAGTTAGCCACTGCTAACTATAGCGCGCCGACACTCCTCTGTCAAATAAACTACCCTCCCTTCGGAGATGGTTGGCGATTCAATAGACGCTAGAGACTTAGCGCGTAAACCCAAAAATAGTATCTGCTTTGTCAGTAAGCGTAAATTTCAAGGGCTTTTTGGCGGTGGGCGTAATAAGATGTGCGTTCTCCAGTTCCAACGTGTATTTTCGGGCGGTTTGCATGCCCAGTTCCAATTCTTGTGAAAGCTCATGCAACTCCACACCCAAAGGAGTGCCAAACAGTCTGTTCTGAACCAGAATATGCAACACACTGACTGCTTTTGACGACAGGGCAAATGGCTCTTCCTTAAAGATAGGCAATTGCGCTGCTGCATGGTGCAGCTGATTTCGCTTCTGCTCCAGATTGATGATTAGCTCATCCTGTGCGGTTCGAATGAGTTCCATCATTTGAATCACAAAATACGTTACCTCTGCATGGTTAAGCATTCCCTCCGTCGCATCAAATGCCTTGTAGTATTTGTCTTTGTGCTCCGCAATGACTCGCGATAAGGATAGCACCGTGGTTTGGGAAAGCGGCTTCGACAAATACAGCGCCAACAGATACCGCCCAGTCCTTCCATTTCCGTCATAGAACGGATGGATGTACTCAAACAAAAAATGCGACACCAAGGCCGTGTAGGTTGCAGGAATTTCCTCAGAAGCAACCAAACCTATCATCTGCGTTATCATACTGGTAATCTTGCTTTCAGGAGAAACGCCCGTATGCAATACCCTGCCCGCAGTCGATAGAACCTCAACCGTATCCGTTCTGAATAGCATGCCGTCAGGAAGCTCTTTTTCGTGCAATTCACCAGCAACCACCGCGTCATAAATCGTCCGAATATCACCGGGTTCCTTTGGATAGACAAGGTTTTTGTCAGTCAATCCCAGATACAGTTTCGCAAATTCCTTAAACCGCGCTACCTCATGACCCCTTTCACGAACCTCAGCGACTTTCAGAGCAGCCGCAACTTGCTTTCGACTGCTATGCACACCTTCCATCTCATTGGACGATATAATCTCATCCAGGATAAGTCCGCGCACATACGCCCATCGCGCGATACCCGGCAGACCATTCCAGAGCAAAGATATTTTTCGTTCAACCCGCAGTACACGTTCATTCAGCAGGGTCAGTTCCCGCGGCACCGCCAGAAACAACTCTCCTGCGTCAATCTCAACCCCCAATCGAAACGTCGATTCACTTTCCAGACGCCTGCGAGCCTCCGCATCGATATGTGCCTGACGCTTCGGGGAGCTGTCCCTGTGATAGAGCTGTTGTAATGTTTTATACGGTGACATATATCCAAATCTCTCCATTTCTCCGATTTACCACAAATAATGGTATCACTATTTAATAAAAATGGTGATTTTTATAAAATAGCAAGCAGAATTTACCGAGGTGTTCCCGAATTCCCAAAAAATTAAAAGAAAGCAGCAGACTCGTCAGGATTGACTTTGCGAAGAGCATCCACCATACGGGGCAGCTGTTATGATAGTTGCAAAAGACAGACCGATACCTATAGACAAGGACAACGAGAAAATGGCACAGACTTTAGATTCACACTGGCCCGAAAGCTCTTCAAGCAACCTTCAGACACCAGATAGCACAGTGGATGTTCATATCGTCTACGCGCACCCCGGCAAGCACAGTCTCACCCATGAAGTGCTGGCTTCATTCCTGCGAGGACTGGGGGACGCTGGGCGTACTCACTCAATTTCTGACCTCTACGCCATGGGATTTAACCCTGTGTTAGGCCTGGCCGACTACGAACGCGAGCATAACTACCGCGCCGATGACTGCCTCCCGGCAGATGTAGTGGCCGAGCAGGGCAAGCTGAACGCCGCCGACGTGTGGGCGTTCATCTATCCGGTCTGGTGGACGGATTGCCCGGCGATTCTTAAGGGCTGGTTCGACCGCGTGTGGACGGTGGGCTTTGCCTACAAGCCGCGGGCCGTCGTGCCCGCGCGAAAGGCACTGGTCATCTGCACGGCAGGGCATACCGAAGCACACTTGCGGGAAACCGGCTGCTATCAGGCGATGGAGACCACCATGCTGACCGACCGCCTCTACGACCGTGCCAAAGAAAAGGAGTTCATCCTTTTGGGCGGCTCGGAGGCGCTGCAGGGCAGCGAATGGGAGCAACAGAAGTCGCTGCATATGACAACAGCCTACCGGTTGGGCAGAGATTTGGCGTCGGAAAGCGCAGCGAAGTGAGTACGTCCATACCAGGTCTGTTTACTGCAAGGCGCCGTTACTGGTATGGGCGTGCTCACTTCTGGTCTTTACTTCCACTCACCAAATTAAGATGCTTTTATACTCATTCCACGGCTGCTTCTATGCGTTCTTCAATCTGCTGTCTAACAAGCTCGCGGTCACGCTCCAGCTCAGCCTTCAGTTCTTCTTCGGTTGGGAGATACAGCCGATACTTCGTTGCGAACAGGTTCTCTTTGTCGGCAAGTACAGAATATTTCACGATACTCTCATCTTTGTCTGTAGCAAGAACGATACCGATGGTGGGGTTATCGTCGTTTTGTTTTATCTTCTCATCGAACAACCGGACATAAAAATCAATCTGGCCAACGTCTTGGTAGGTCAGCTTATTTGTTTTGAGATCGATAACGACGAAGCACTTAAGAATGTAGTTGTAGAACACAAGGTCAATATAGTAATGTTCACCATGCTCAGTAGTCACACGTTTCTGCCTTGCCACGTACGAGAAGCCCTTGCCAAGTTCAAGCAAAAATTCCTGCAACTTATCTATCAGACCCTGCTCCAATTCACTTTCGCTATATTTAACGTTTTCTTTAAGGTCAAGAAATTCCAAAATGTATGGATCTTTAAGAATATAGTCTGCGTCTTTTGCGGGCTCAAGTTTGAAAATCTCTCCGGCTATTTCCGTTCGGTTCTCCTTTTGCGTAGCGAGTAGACGCTCGTAGAAAAGAGAATTTATCTGCCGCTCTAACTGGCGCGACGTCCAACCGCTATCCACGCTTTCTTCGAGATAGAATTCCCGGCGGCTCTTGTCGTCCACGCGCATGAGCAGCCTGTAATGCGACCAACTCAATTCGCTACGCAGTGCGTAGCGATTCGGGAATACCTGATAAAACTGCCGCATATTGCGTAAATTAGCGACCGTAAAACCTTTGCCAAACTCTGCCGTCAATCGTTCTGACAGATATGCGAGCAAGTTCTTTCCATATTCGGCGCGTTCACCGACAGCTTCTGCAATCTGACGTCCGATTTCATAATACACGCTGACCATCGTAGCATTAACGCTGGCAACCACCTCTGTCCTCGCCTCGGCGATTGCTGTTCGAATGTCATCGTAAACCCTTAGGCTGAACTCATCGGCCGTTAGCTGATCTTTCCCGGTTTTCACAATTTTGGCATTGCTCATATATCCGCACCATCCGTTGCTACAATACTGCGTATCAGTCCTCCACAATCATTTCAGGGATTTCATCATACCTCCTAATTCTCAATCTGTCCCTTGCGGTCGAGCAGCATCTGCGGCTGAGCAACATTCCAACCCTCCAGCATCGGACAGTGCTGTGGATGTTCATATTGTCTACGCACGCCCCGGCAAGCACAGTCTCACCCATGAATCGCTGGGTGGCAGTGAATGGGAGCAACAGAAATCCCTGCATATGACAACAGCCTACCGGTTGGGCAGGGATTTGGTGCCGAAAAGCGCAGCGAAGTGAGTACGTCCATACCGGAGCTGTTCACCGCAAGGCGCCGTTACTGGTCTGGGCGTACTCACTTCTGGTTCGTTATCAGGCGGTAGCTAACAGAGCGCCCACCGGCCTCTTCCTGTTCCAGAATGTTTTTCTTCATCAAATCTTTAATGTCGCGCAGTGCCGTGTCGTGCGAGACTTTCGTCAGCTTTGCCCACTTCGCAGTCGTCAGCCTGCCGTCAAAACTACTCAGCAGCAAGTTTATGACTTTTCGCTGACGGGCATTCAAATCTGCGTCCTCGTTTTGATCCCAGAACCTCGCGCGCCACGCCACGTCATTCAGCCGGGCAGCGCTGTCCGTCAAGGCATGTTTCAGGCAATCCAGGTACCAACGCAGCCATGCCGTGATATCTCCGGAACTGTATTGTTCCTGTTTCAATATTTCATAATATTCTGCCTGTTCACGCATGATTTGTGTCGATAAACTGTAGTAGCGATCCAAACTGCCGTCAGAGCGCGCCAACAGCAGCTCTGAGAGGGCGCGCGCCAGACGCCCGTTGCCATCATCAAAGGGATGAATGACGACAAACCAAAAGTGGGCAACGCCCGATTTAATAACCAGATCCAGATCGTCAGCTTCGTTGACCCAACGCAGAAACTGACGCATCTCGTTGGGAACCTGTTTCGCGGGAGGCGCTTCGTAGTGGACGTGTTCGTGCCCATGGGAGCCCGATACAATTTGCATCTCGCTATCCCGCCAGCCTGCTACCTTTATCGCATGTAATCCGCTGCGTCCCGTTGGAAACATGGCGCCGTGCCAGGCAAATAATCGCTCAGCAGTTACTGGCGCACAGTAATCGCGCGTCGCGTCCAGCATGATATCAACCATACCATTGACCTCCCGTGAAGGAGATGATTGCTGCAATCGGGAATCCTGCCCGCGCGTTATTCCCGCCGTCTCTACGCCCAGTCGGCGTGCAACTGACGAGCGCACCTGATTGCTATCCAGTCGTTCGCCTTCGATAGCAGCGGAATGGACTATATCATCCGACAGAACATCGGCAGCCGTCTGTTGCCGCAAGTGAAATCCCATGGCAGCCAACTGACCGACAATACGGCCTTGCTTGAGACGAACCTCGCCCAAGGTAACTGCCAGCGCCCGGTCGTTCCACGTCAGCCGTGGCCAGCTATCATATTGGTAAATGTATTTCCGCATGCGTTATCCATTCCCGACATTCATTGCATGGTGCCCGTTCCTGCATTTCAGTTTCTTGCGTCGAATAAGAGTCATATTCTACGCAAATATGCGTAGAATATCAAGTTCGCGTTGCACGGCGGGCAATGAATCGTTGCAAGTCTGGACGTGCTCACTTCCCAATGCTTTCTGTCGTTTCTACCCCCGCATCTCTTCAGTTTCTGGCCTCCACCGCCATCGCCTCCGAAGGCTACAAATACTATGTGCGCACATATAATGTCTATCAGAAACGCCCCGATAGACAGAGAGGTGGTCACCATGCCAAACATAACCCTTAGCATAGACGACGACCGGTTAACAAAGGGACGCGCCTACGCCCAACAACGCAACACACCCAAGAAGACACCATTATTCTCTCGACACAGGCATTGCAGGAATTCTACAACACCTGCACCCGCAAGCTGCACATCCAGCCGCTCGCTGCAAAAAGCTGACCGAAACCGCAGCTGAAAACGACACAGTCGTCGTCAATGCTGACCTCATCAGCAAAGCCATCGACCTGCATATACAGGAACAACTCTCAATCTGGGAT
>JAIRWZ010000040.1 GCA_031268615.1 Actinomycetes bacterium
GTACGGGCGCGGCTCAAGGGTTGCGACTGGACGTCTTTTACAGAGAGGGTGGTGAGGAACTGGAATTGGGGGAGCGCGCCGTCGTGCGTGGCGCTGTGCAAGCGATTGAGGCTGGCGAGCGCAGCCTGTACCGCTTGTCGCGTGGTGTTGTAGGAACGTTGTCGGCTGCGCGTGAGGTAGAAGGGCGCAGCTGGGGTAGCGATGTCTTGTCGCAGCTGCGGAAGTACCGCTGGCGACTGCGGGAAATAATCGTAGCGTCAGGCGATGGCGATGAACGAGTGGGCAGGCGGGAGGCTGGATGGGATGATGAGCCGGAGGAAGAACAGGCAAAAGGCCTGTTGACGGGGCTCATTTTAGGCGACATACGGTTGTTGCGGGGCACGAAAACCGAAGATGACTTTCGACGTAGTGGTCTGGCGCACCTGCTGTCGGTAAGCGGGAGCCACTTGGCTCTGCTCAGCATGATTTGTTTTTCTCTCTGCGACCGATTGGGCATGCGTCGACGGATGGCAGTTGTGGTGGTATTGCTGCCTGCTTTGGCATATGTAGTTCTAACGGGGATGGCTGCGGCAACCCAGCGCTCTTTTGTCATGCTGGTGGCACAGGCTTGTGCGATGTTGTTGAACCGACGAGGGGATGCCTTGCAACGTCTGGCCCTGACGGTAGGGGGTTTGCTGTTCAGCGAACCGCTGCTGGCCGTTTCTATGTCGTTTCTGCTGTCGGCGACTTCGGTGGCCGGCATTATCGTCTTTACCCCGTATATCGCGCTGTGGTTCGAGAATCTGTTGCCGCACGCTCCGTCTGCTCTGCCGAATGGACTGGCTCTGTCCTGTGTGGCGACAACAACAACCCTGCCGATGTCCTCGGCCTGGTTCGGAACGATAGCGCTTACCAGTCCGTTGTCAAATCTGGTCGCCGGGCCGGTGTGTGCGGTACTATTGGCTGCGGGTTTGGTGTTTGCACTGGTCGGCATTTTGTCGCCGATGGTGGCAGGTATGTGGGTGCGTGTTCTGTTGCGACCAGCGCGGTTGTTAGCAGCGGTTGGCGCGTGGTTCGCGCGACCCCGTTGGGCAAGTATTCCCTTAAAGGAGTTCAGTGTGATAGCGTGCGGAGTGTTTATAGTTTTAGGCATCGCGCTGTGGCTGTGGTGGCCACGGCCGACGCGTCGTCGTGCGCGTGTGGTAGCGGCAGGGTTAGGCATGACGGTGTTATTGGTGGCTTGCAGTGCGCAGGTACCGTCAGGGTCTGTGGTATCGCCTACGGGTACGGTCGGTATCAAAGAAGTCACGGTATTAGATGTCGGGCAGGGTGACGCTATGCTGATTCGTGATGGCTCGCGGGTTGCCCTCATTGACACCGGACCATCGGCACGAACCTTGCAGGAGCGATTGGACGCATTAGGTGTACGTCATATTGACGTGTTGGTTTTAACCCATGACCATAGCGACCATGCGCGGGGCGCCGGTGCGCTGAATCGCAGTTACGGCATAGAAAAGTTTCTGGTGGCGGCGGGCGCGGAAAGCTCTGAAGTATATGCGGACATCAGCGAAAAAATTGGGTTGGAGCCCCAGGGGGTGCAGGCGGGATACGTGTTGAAGCTGACGAATTTAGAGCTGCGGATTATTGCGCCGACAGCCCCGGTGACAGATCCTTCCGCCAATGCGAGCTGTCTGACGACCTGTATCACGGATACGACCCCTGATGAGGTCGATACCGTCACCGATGATGTCGTGCTGAATAGCGGAGACGCCGAAGCAAAAGTGGTTAATGCGGCGTTGGACGCACTCGCTCAAAAATCCGACGGGGAAGAGCCGAAGGTGGATATTTTGAAGGTGCCGCACCATGGCAGCAAGCCTTCGCTTGATGAGCGGCTGCTGACTCGCCTGAATCTTAAGAAAGCGGTCATATCGTGTGGGCTGAACAACCGGTACGGGCATCCGAGGCCGGAATGTCTGGAATTGCTGCGCCGTTTTATCCCCGGATATCAACGTACGGATGTGGATGGCAATGTCTCGTTTGCGTTGTGAGAGAATGGGATTATGGCGAAAGCGAAAACTACGGCAGGGCATAAGCAGGAGTTAAAGGCGCTCTATTTGATATTGAGCGAGCAGTCGTATCTGCGTGAACAGCCGCTGGCCCGCCTGCGTACCCGGCTGGACGCGGAGGCGGGTGAGGGGCAGATGGAATTCAATGCCCAGACCTTTGCCGCGCCGGACGCTGCCGTTGACGATATTATCGCCGCCGCCAATACCTTGCCGTTCATGGTGCCGTATCGCCTGATTGTCGTCACTGATATTGAAAAGTACAACACGGAGGATTATCGGGCGCTGGCGGCCTATGCACAGGCGCCATCTCCGACTACGATATTGGTGCTGGTCGGCGAGAAGTTGGCGAAAAACACGACGCTGTATAAGGCGATTGCTGCTCATGGTGTCGTTATGGAGCGCAAAGCGCCCCTGGCAAAAGACCTCCCCGCCACCGTTGTGCAGTTTTTTGTTGAGTGGGGATTGCAGGCTGACACGGCAGCGGCGCGTGCGCTGATTAATCTGGTTGGCAAGGATTTGGGCAGCTTGCGCAGCGCCGTTTCAAAAGTCAAAACATCGCTGCCCGTCGGGGCTGTGCGGGTTACGAGCGCGGAGGTTGCCGCCGTTGTGGGACAGAGCGCTGAGGTCAAAATCTGGGAGTTCAGCAATGCTCTGTCGGAGCGCGACGGGACAGGGGCGCTGCGTCTGCTGCGTCGCAGTTTGCAGCAGGGTGGCAATTCGCTGGGCGCGTTGCCCTTTGCCCTGCGCAGTATACGCGACCTGATAGCTGCGCGCGCATATCGCGACCGCAATCCAGATGGTCAGTCGGCGACGGCGCAACTGGCCGCGTCTCTCAACAAACCGGAATGGCTGGCCAGAAAGCTGATGGCGCAGGCCGAACGTTTTACTGCCGATGAGCTGCGTGGAGCGCTAACGTCTCTGGCCGATGTCGAGCAAACATTGAAAACGAGCCCACCCGAAATAGGTGGACTCGCGTTCGAACGCTGGATTGTAGAACTCTGCGCGACCTGAAAGGGGACGGGCGGGTGCGCAGGAGCTGCGGTGACCGAATACTCCGAGTGTCTGGGTGTCCGGGTAGGTGCCCGCCCAGGTGCCCAGATGTCTAAGCTTCGGCGCTTCCGACGGCGTTAGCCGCCTTCACCAGACCCGACTTGCGGTTCGCAGCTTGATTTTTGTGAATGACGCCTTTCGACACGGCGACGTCCAGCTGCTTGCTGGTCTCTGTCGCCGCAGCGATAGCAGCCTCGCGGTCACCGGCTTCAATGGCCTCGTGGACCTTCTTGGCTGAAGTTTTGAGCGCCGACTTTACGCTCTTGTTGCGCAGTCGCGCCTTTTCGTTCGTCAGGTTACGTTTCTTCTGACTTTTAATGTTTGCCACTTCTCGTCCTTTCGTTTCACACACGGCACTCGTTTTCGCAGGGATGAAAAACAAGCCTGCACAGTGTATCACATTTACCGCACGTACCCGAAAAATCAGAAACTGTCCGAACCTGCCCTGCCGTTACAACAAGATAAGTGAGTCCTGAGCCTGCCCCCGGCTTGACCGGGGGTCCATACCAGCCCGTAATCCAGCGCGTAGCTCGTTCCTTTGTCACCCCGGCCTTTGAGCCGGTGTCTCCGGTGGTGCAGGTGAGATGGTTATTGCAGCTAGACAACCAGTTGCAACAATCGGGATGCCGAATCGAGCCTAAACATGATTAATATCCATCTCAAATAAGACCCAAAAAGCCAAAAAGACGCAGGAGACAGAGTTCTGCGTGACAGTTCCCATAAGTGGGGGATTGCAATCAGCGAAACCAGTGTAGCGCATTGTGTTGGATAGCGACAGGAACCATTTCA
>JAIRWZ010000156.1 GCA_031268615.1 Actinomycetes bacterium
CCGTTTTATGTGTGATGGCGACTGACAGGGAATGAGGACTGGCATAGCCCGCCGCCAACCGCGCCCGTCGCAAAAAACGCCCGATATCATCTGCGAAACACGAACCGAATCCTCGGGAGCGCCACTGACTGCATGCGGTCATAGCTGCTCCTCTCACGCAGGGTCATCAGAAGGGTTTTCAGCATGGCGCGTTTCGTCAAAGTTGTCAATGCTTTTGACAATTGTGGCAAAACTTTTTGAGCTTTTTAGAGAAGTTTGAGCGAGTACTAAGTCTGCCCCCGGTTTTGACCGGGGGTCCATACCTGATATATACTTGGTACTTGCGCATTTTGGGCCGGAGTGGCGGAATGGCAGACGCGGTGGACTCAAAATCCATTGTAGGCAACTACGTGAGGGTTCAAATCCCTCCTCCGGCACCATAATTGCGCAAATCCTTCCTTCAGTATCATAATTGTTTTGGTGTAGTGCTACTATCCCTTATGGACGCGCTCGCTTATTCGTCTGCTACAATTTAGATAGTTGTCGGAGAAGAAAGGGATTGACGTATGTCGTATGCCCGTATGTCGGAGCTGTATGCTCCTGCGCTGAAAGAAACGCCTGCCGAAGCAGAGATTGCCTCACATCGTCTGTTGTTGCGGGCGGGCTATATTCGCAAAACCGCGGCTGGAATTTATTCCATTTTACCGCTGGGATGGCGCGTTGTGCAGAAAATCGAGCAGATTATTCGTGAGGAAATGGATGCTGTAGACGCGCAGGAAATGCGTCTGCCCATTTTGCAGCCGAAGGAACTTTGGGTTGAGTCGGGGCGCTGGGATGCCTACGGACCGGAACTGATGCGGCTCACTGACCGTCATGAGCGGGCGTTTTGTCTGGGCCCCACGCATGAAGAAATCATCACGGCTCTGGTTGCCAGCGATGTGCGCAGTTATCGTGACCTGCCGTTCTGTCTGTACCAGATGAACACGAAGTTTCGCGATGAAATGCGGCCGAGGTTTGGCCTTCTGCGGGCGCGCGAGTTTCTGATGAAAGACGCCTATTCTTTTCATGCCAATCCCGCTGACCTTTCTGCCTACTATGAGCGTCAGGCTCAAGCCTATGGACGTATCTGTGACCGCTGTGGCCTGACATGGCGGCGCGTGGATGCTGATTCCGGGGAAATCGGCGGCAAAGTGACGGCGGAATTTATGGCTCTGGCCGATGCCGGTGAAGCAGAAATCGTTTTCTGCGACTGCGGATATGCGGCGGATGCCGAAGTCTTTGATGGCGACCTATGCCCTGACTGTGGCCGGTCCACGCAGCGAGCGCATGGTATTGAAGTCAGCCAGGTTTTTGAAATCGGTACCAAGTACAGCGACGCTATGGGCGTACGTTATCTGGACGAAACTGGTGTGGAACAGCCCCTGTGGATGGGTTGCTATGGCATTGGTATTACGCGCATGGTGGCGGCTGTGGTCGAGCAGCGCCACGATGATGACGGTATTATATGGCCGACTGCCATTGCGCCCTATGGCGTAGCGGTTCTGCCTTTGGGCGACGGCGAGGTTGCGGCATCGGCTGCGCGAATTGCCGCTGACCTGTCCAACGCTGGGCACGAAGTGATACTGGATGATCGCTTTGATGTCCGCCCCGGCGTAAAGTTTGCCGAAGCCGATTTATACGGCTGGCCGTTGCAGGTTATCGTCGGTAAACGCGGTCTGGCTGCTGGCACCGTTGAAGTTAAGACGCGTGCTACGGGCGTGCGTGCCGAATATGCGCTTTCTGAATTGATTGGACATTTCCCTTCCTCTACTGCGAATGGCGTATGAAATGTGGCGCGTTTTGGAGACTTCTGTGCAGAGTTCGTGAAAGTGCTTGTGTGTGCCAGAGAGCGGAGTATCGTAGTGTCTGGTAAATGTTCAGGCAAGCATTACGAATAGGATAAGGAGACCCGCATATGGAGTATCCAGAGAACAGCACTCCCACACCGGAGCCGACGCCAACGCCGGAACCAGCGTCCTTGTATGAAACACTGCCCTCTGTGGCAGAGGTGCCGCCCGCGGCGGCTACCGGTGGGCAAGCGTCTACTTTTGCGCCGACCGTCGGGCCTGCGCCTGCCCCTGCACCTGTGTCTGCACCTGGCTCAAACCCGAATCCAAGTCCAAGCTCAAGCCCAAGCCAGAATCCACATCGCAGGCGCAACATTATTGTCGCCGTGGTGATTCTGGTGGTATTGTGCCTGTGCGTGGCCCTGAGTACCTTTGGGCTGCTGGGTTGGCACGCGGCCAAAAGAAATACAGCGACAGAGATTGAGACCGTGACCGAGCAACCTGAAATTGTGGTGCCGAGTGACGCGACTAACCCCTCATCTGACGAACTGTCGGTACAGGTGGCGAAGAAAGTGCTGCCGTCGGTAGTCAGCATCCAAGTAAGCGTCCAAGGTCAAACCAACCCCTTTACAGGTGAATCCAGTAGCGGAGAAAGCAGCGGTTCAGGCGTGATTTTGAAGTCGGATGGCTACATTGTGACGAATAACCACGTCATCGAAGGCAGCAGTAAAATTGAGGTGACCGCTGGGGACCAGACCTATGAAGCCAAGCTGGTCGGAACTGATCCGTCCACTGATCTTGCCGTGTTGAAAATCGAGGCCAGTGGGCTGCCGGCTATCGAAGTGGGTACGTCGAAGAATCTGGAAGTGGGCCAGTATGTCATGGCCATTGGCAGTCCTTTTGGGTTGGAAAAGTCAGTGTCGGCAGGCATCATTTCAGGCCTGGGTCGCAGCGACCTGATGGAAAACCAGACGTATGTGACAGCCTACATTGACCTGATTCAGACCGACGCGGCTATCAACCCCGGTAATTCTGGTGGAGCTTTGGTCGATAAGCAGGGGCGTCTCATCGGGATTAACGCGCTGATTAACTCTACCTCCGGTTCGTCGGCAGGGGTAGGTTTTGCCATTCCGGTCGATACCGTGGCTGAAATCGCCAACCAGCTGATACAAACCGGTTCAGCTACGCACGCGTTTCTGGGTGTCAGCTCGCAGACTATCACGCCTGAGATTGCGAAAGCCTACGGTTTTCCGGTAGAAGAGGGCGTTGTAGTAAATCAGGTGAGTAGTGGGTCTCCGGCAGAGAAGGCTGGCATTAAGAACGGCGACATTATTGTAAAAATTGGAGACACCGATGTTGCGTCAACCGAGGAAGTATTTTCTGCGGTGCGCTCGCATAAGTCCGGCGATACGATTGATGTCGTGCTGTATCGCGGTGGTTCAAAACAAACAGTGAAAGCAACGCTGGGCAGTGACGACCAGGCACAGACGCAGGACAGTCCGAGCGAAGAGCAAAACCAGCAATCAGCGCCGCAAAGCGGAGACGGAAGTGACGGCGGACAGACCAATCCGCATGAAGGCTTTTCGCTGGAAGAGCTGTACGAGTTGCTGCGTCGACAAGGATTGGGCCAATAGGTTAATCGGTCAACCAGTCAGTAGAAATTGGTTTAGCAAAAATTACGACGACGAGGATTGGGATAGTAAGGGACTACATAATGAAAGCATCAGTATTGACGGTAGGAAAACTGAAAGAGGCGTATTGGCGCGACGCGGCCGAAGAATACGCGAAGCGCCTCGCCTCGTATCTGGATTTGGAAATTGTTGAAGTTCAGGACCGCGATTGTGACAAATTGGGTATCGGACGCACACGCGACGAAGAAGGTGCCGAACTGTTGAAGTGGTTGGCGCGCAATGCTTCCGGTGGAATGCGGGTAATGGCTTTAGACATTGCGGGAAAACAACGTGACAGCGTGGACTTTGCCAAGCATATCGAGGCGCTGAAGGTAGCTGGCTGTTCGCATTTAGTCTGTATCATTGGTGGCGCGGTAGGTCTGTCTGATGAGGTTTTGGCTGCGGCTGATGAGCGCGTGTCACTGGGCTTGGCGACCTGGCCGCACAATCTGGCGCGGGTGATGTTACTGGAACAGCTGTACCGGGCTTGCCGGATTGCGCACAAGCATCCCTATCACAAATGAGTGAGCGAGCAGGGCGTGGACATCTTGCAATCTTGGAGCTTTACCGGTAATTTGGACCGAATACTCACTTCTTCTTATCGTGCTATGATGAGAGCGCTTGAACAGGGAAGGGGGCTTGCGTGCCAGAGGATTCCGTTATTGCACTGATTTTGGCGGCAGGCGCGGGAACGCGCATGAAATCCGCCAAGCCAAAAGTGATACATGAAGTGCTGGGGACACCCCTCATTCGCCTTGTCGTGCAGTCGGTCATAGCGGCCGGCTGTCAACGTGTGCTGACTATCGTCGGCCACGAGGCACAGACCGTCATTGAAGCCCTGCCGATTGGCGTGCAGAGTGTCTTTCAGCACGACCGCACGGGGACGGCGAAGGCGGTGCTGACCGCGCGCGAAGCCCTGAAAGGCGAGGACGGGTATCTTTTGGTGGCGTACGGCGACATGCCGTTGCTGCGGCCGGAAACCCTGCGCTTGCTGGTTGATGTCTGCAAAGACAAGGCCATGGCGGTACTGACGGCTTCGGTGGATAATCCCAGCGGCTATGGACGCATAGAGCGCGACGCCCTGGGTGCAATCGTCGGTATCATCGAAGACAAAGACGCGACCAGTGAACAGCTGGGCATTCATGAGATTAACACCGGAATTTATTGCTTTGCGTTGGATGGGCTGTGGGAACGTCTGCAGCGTATCGGCAACGACAATGCCCAGAGCGAATACTACCTCACCGACATGGTGGAGGTCTGTCGGGCGGAAGGCGCGGAGGTCGCATCCCTACAGTTAAACGACCCGACCGAGGCGCATGGCGTCAATAGTCGCGTCCAGCTGGCCGAAGTCGCCGCGCTGTTGCAACAGCGGGTTAACGCCCGTTGGATGGCCGAGGGGGTCACCATGCTGGCGCCGGATTTAGTCTGGGTCTCGCCCGACAGCGAGCTGGGAAGCGACGTTGTGATTCATCCGATGACCTTTGTGACACAAAAAAGCGTGGTGGGCGACGGGGTTCAGCTGGGCCCGTCAACGCGGCTGGTCAATAGCACGGTGGGCGCGGGCTCGGTGATTGAAGAAAGCAAGGTCGTCGATTCAATCATCGGCAAAAACTGTGACGTGGGCCCCCGGTCTTATCTGCGGCCGGGCACGGTGTTGGCCGACCACGCCAAAGTGGGCGCCAGCGTGGAGATAAAAAAATCCGTCATCGGAGCTGGCTCGAAGGTACCGCACCTGAGCTATCTGGGAGATACGACGGTCGGGCCGGACGTGAATGTAGGGGCTGGCACGATTACCTGCAATTACGACGGGGAACACAAATACCCGACTGAAATTGGCGCGGGCGCCTTTATCGGCTCTGACACGATGTTGGTAGCGCCCGTCAGAGTAGGGGCCGGCGCGACTATTGGCGCCGGCAGCGTGATTACCGACGACGTGCCGGACAGAGCCTTAGGCCTGGGACGGGCGCGGCAGGTCAACAAAGAGGGCTGGGTGGCAGCGAAAGGCGAGGATGGACGTACTCGCTCAGACGACGAGTATCACAACGAACAGAAGGGGGCATGACGGGTATGTCGCGGCGAATGTTGGTGTTTGCGGGGACTTCGAACCAGGCGATGGCGACCGAAATCGCCGATTTGCTGGAAACAGAGCTGGGAGACGTCAAGATTCGTCACTTTGCGAACGGCGAGATTTACGTGCGCTACAAGGAAAGCGTGCGCGGCGCCGAGGTGTTTTTGTTCCAGTCGATTTGCCATCCGGTTAACGACACGCTGATGGAGCTGCTGATTATGATTGACGCGGCCAAACGTGCCTCTGCTGCCGCGATTTGCGTCGTCATTCCGCATTTTGGCTACGCGCGTCAGGACAAAAAGTCAGCGGCGCGCGAACCGATTACCGCGAAGCTGGTCGCCGACCTGCTGACGGTGGCTGGCGCCGACCGCATTATCACCATGGACTTGCACCAAGGCCAGATTCAGGGCTTTTTCAACCTGCCGGTCAACCACCTGACCGCGTTGGGGACGCTGGCCGACTATTACCGTGCGCTGGATTTGCCCAACCCGGTGGTCGTCAGCCCCGACGTGGGTCGCGCGAAGGTCAACAAAAAGCTGTCCGACATGCTGGGCTGTCCGCTGGCCATCATGCACAAAGGCCGCCCCGAACACAACGTCGCCGAAATCACGACGGTCATCGGCCAGGTGCGCGGCCGTACCTGTATCATTACCGACGACATGATTGACACGGCCGGCTCCATCACGGCCGGCGCCGACGCGCTGCTGGAAAAAGGCGCGCAGTCGGTCTATATTGGCGCGACGCACGGGATTTTCTCCGGGCCTGCCTGCGCGCGTATCGAAGCCGCGCCGATTGTCGAATGCGTCGTGACGAACACCATTCCGCTGCGTGCCGCGTGTAGCTCGTCGAAAAAAATCAAGGTGCTGTCGGTGGCGCCCATGTTTGCCGCCGCCATCAAAAACGTCTATCTGGACGCGTCGGTCTCGGACCTGTTTGACCCGGACTTTCAGTTTTAATGAAAGGCGGGGAATAGTGAGGGGCGGGGAGGGAAAAGGTCCCGGCGTGGA
The DNA here is from genome assembly GCA_031268615.1 of Actinomycetes bacterium. Lineage (GTDB taxonomy): Bacteria > Actinomycetota > Coriobacteriia > WRKU01 > WQUG01 > JAIRWZ01. The sequence continues at coordinate 6,551 of JAIRWZ010000156.1, forward strand.
TTGGCTGATAGTAGGTTTGGGAAACCCGGGAAGTGAGTACGCCCAGACCCGCCATAACGTCGGATTTTTGACCGTCGATATCCTGGCTGACCGCCTGGGCGCGCGTTACTGGAAGCGTGAGGCTGGGGCGCAGACCGCGCGGGTGGTGGTGGCGGGCGTGGGTGCGGCAGGTGCAGCTGGCACGGAAGGTGTGGTGGCTGCGAGTGCTGCTGCTGCGGACGGGCAAGAGCTGCTGCTGGTGCGTCCCCAGACCTTCATGAACGTGTCGGGCGCCGCGGTTGCGAAGCTGGCTGACGCCTACGCCGTGCCGCCCGCCCGGACCGTCGTCATTGCTGACGAGCTGGACTTGCCGCCCGGTGAGGTGCGGACGAAGTTCGGTGGGGGACACGCCGGACATCGGGGGCAGCGCTCGGTCATCGACCGGCTGGGTACGCCGGACTATGCGCGAGTGCGTGTCGGCATTGGTCGCCCGCCCGGACAGATGGATCCGGCTGATTTCGTGCTGGCGCCAATGCGCGCCGAAGCCTTTGCCGACTTGCAGGCCGCTGCCGAGCGTGCCGCCGACAAGGTGCTGGAACTGATTTCTTCGTAACACACCGCAACGCCGCCGCTGCGCTATACTTCACCTGTTGCGATTAACAAAGAGGTAGGAAGAGAGGGGGACTTGCGCGCCTTGCTGCGGTATCCGGATGGTTATCGAATCGTCGGAAAACGGCAACTATCGCCGTCTGTCGTCGAATTGACGGTCCATGCTCCGCGCGTGGCCGCGCACGCCGCGGCCGGGCAGTTCTTCATTCTGCGCACGCACGAAGACGGGGAACGCGTCCCCTTCACCTTTTCTGACTGGTCGCCCACCGACGGCTGGATTCGCTTTGTGTTCACCGTAGTGGGCAAAACCACCGCTTGGCTGGCAAAACTGCAAACAGGAGACTGTCTGGCCGACATCGCGGGGCCTCTGGGCCGAGCAACGCGCCTGACGGCAGGCACGGGCGCCGGACCGGTCGTGGTGGTTGGCGGCGGCGCAGGCACGGCGGTGGCCTATCCGGTCGCGCGTATGCTGTCGCTCGGCAATCCCGACGCGGGTGTTTCCCCGCGCCAGGTCAGCGTCATCGTCGGCGCGCGTACGGCGACACTGCTGTTGCTGTTAGATGAGCTGCGCGCCCTGCCGCTGGCAGATGACGGCTCGCCCCTCGTGGTGACCGACGACGGCAGCGCGGGACAGCGCGGGCTGGTGACCGAACCGTTGGGCCGTCTGTGCCGCGCGCGCGCGATTGCGGGCCACCCCTTCGAAGAGGCCTTCATCGTCGGCCCCGCCCCCATGATGCAGTTTTCGGCTGCGATGGCCGCGGCTGCGGGCGTGCCCGCCACGGTCAGCCTGAACCCCCTGATGGTAGACGGTACGGGTATGTGCGGCGCTTGTCGGGTGACGGTCGATGGTACGGTGCGTTTTGCCTGCGTAGACGGCCCCGACTTTCCGGCGGCCGGAGTGGACTGGGGGGAACTGCGCACGCGCCAGGCCGATTACCTGGACGCGGAACACGCGGCGATGGCGGCCTGGGATGGGCAGGTCCACCGCGCGACTGACTGCCACTGCTTTGACGTTGACGCCAGCAATAATCCGGCGAAGGGCGATGACAACAAAGACCAGCGGAGCGTTGAGCATGACCCTTCCTCTGACAAAGACCGGGGAAGTGCATAAGTGAGTACGTCCAGACCTGCCCGTCTTCCTCGCGTCCCGATGCCGCTGCTGGACAGCGACGCGCGCCGCGATTCGTTTGATGAGGTCGCGCTGGGCTATGACCTGGATGCCGCTCGTGCGGAGGCGGCGCGCTGTTTGCACTGTAAACGTCCTCGTTGCGAGGAAGGCTGTCCGGTAGGGGTACTGATTCGCGACTTCATTGCGGCGCTCTCGGTAGGAGAGGTGGCGCGCGGAGTTGCGCTTCTGAAGCTGCGCAACGCCCTGCCCGCTGTCTGTGGGCGGGTTTGTCCGCAAGAAACCCAATGCGAGGCAAGCTGTGTGCTGGCGCGGAAAGGCGACGCGATAGCCATCGGACGTCTGGAGCGATTTTTGGCTGACTGGGACCGGCAGCTGCCTGCGAATCAACGCAACGCCACGCCACTGGCCCAGCGCAAAGGACGCCGCGCGGCGATTGTGGGCAGCGGACCGGCCAGCCTGACCTGTGCGGGAGAGCTGGTACTGCGCGGCTGGGACGTGGATTTATTTGAAGGTTTGCACATGGCGGGAGGGGTGCTGGCTTATGGCATTCCGGAGTTTCGCCTGCCAAAGTCTATTTTGGCTGACGAGATTGACCAATTGCGTCGTCGCTGTGTCGAGTTTCATTTCAACGAAATCATCGGTAAAACCTGTAGCGTCGAGGACCTGCTGCAAGAAGGCTACGATACCGCGTTTCTCGGTCTGGGCGCGGGCCTGCCGCTGTTTCTGGGCATACCGGGAGAGACTCACAACGGCGTCTATTCGGCGAACGAAT
>JAIRWZ010000073.1 GCA_031268615.1 Actinomycetes bacterium
GCGGATTTGCCCCTCGATAAACGGCAGAGTTTCGGCCGCCTCGCGCAGGGCCAGTTCCTCGCCACAGCACACGATTGGCGTCATGCCGTGGGCGCATATCGCGCGCGCCTTGCGACTGACCGTCTCGTCGGTGTCGCCGAAGAGTTGACGGCGTTCGCTGTGGCCGACAATGACGTAGTTGACGCGCAGGTCAGCGAGCATTGGCGGCGCAATCTCACCGGTAAAAGCGCCACTGTCCTCCCAGTAGACGTTTTGCGCGGCCAACCGGATGGGCGAGCGGTCAAAGGCAATGGCCGAGGACACCGATTGCAGCGCGGTGAAGGGCGGAGCGACCACGACTTCAACGCCGGGCTTGACCTTGCGCGCGAGGTCCTCCAGATGTTGGGTTAGTATTGCGCCTTCGCCGGCAGTTTTGTGCATTTTCCAGTTACCGGCAACCATCGGTATGCGTACCATGCCATCTACCTCCTGTTATCCCACATGTCTCGTGCGTCCCTCCGTACGCCGTGCGTATCGTTCTGCGTATCCTGCACGTCGTGCCCCGGCAGTATGTCTTACTTGTCGCGTCCCGGCAGTACGTCCAACGCGTCCAGTCCCGGCAGTGCGGCGCCTTCCAACAGACATATCGACGCCCCACCACCCGTTGATACAAAGGTGATACCCGATTCCAGGTTGAACTTTTTCAGCGCGGCAACCGAATCGCCGCCGCCTACCACAGTGACGGCGCGATTGTTGCGGGCAACCGCTTCGGCTATCGCTTTAGTGCCGGACTGAAACGGCGTCAGCTCAAAGACCCCCATCGGGCCATTCCAGAACACGGTCTTTGCCTGGGCAATCGTACCCGCAAAATACTCCTCCGTGGCCGGACCGATATCCAAACCCTTTTGGTCGGGCGGGATTTCCTCGCGCCCAACGATGGTCGCGTCGGCGTCATTGCTCATTTCAGCCGCCACAACAAAGTCGATGGGCAGCAAAATATCGCACCCGTTGTCGGCGGCTGCGGCCAGCATAGCCTCGCAGTCCGCGACCAGGTTCGGTTCGACCAGCGAGCCACCGACCTCGATACCTTTGGCGGCCAAAAAAGTGAACGCCATGCCGCCGCCAATCAGAACGGCATCGCAAATCTGTATCAGCCGACTGATGACCCCCAGTTTTTCGCTGACCTTCGAGCCGCCCAGAATAGCGATAAACGGACGAACCGGATTGGTCAGCATATCAGTCAGCATTTCGATTTCGCGCGCCAGCAGCAGTCCTGACACAGCCGGCAAGTGCTGCGCAACCCCGGCTGTTGAGGCATGCGCGCGATGAGCTGTCCCGAAAGCGTCATTGACATACAGCTCGGCCAGGTCAGCCAACTGTCGGGCGAATTCCAAATCATTAGCTTTCTCACCGGGATGAAAGCGCAGGTTTTCAATCATGATTAGCTCGCCATCGACCATGCGCTGCGCCGCCTCGTGGCAATCGGTCGCCACATCCCCATCAACAAAGGTGACGTTGCGACCCAGCAAGCGCGCCAGCGCGCGACAGGCAGGACGCAGCGAATACTGCGTGTCTGCCGACGATTTCGGGCGGCCTAAATGAGAACACAAAATGACGCGTGCGTGATGGTCGATGAGGTATCTGATAGTCGGCAACGCGGCGCGGATACGCGTGTCGTCGGTCACTGCTCCCCCATCCAGCGGCACATTGAAGTCAACGCGCACCAACACGCGCTTTCCCGCAACGTCGCTGTCCTTTACGGTTTTCTTAGTAAAAGAGGACATAGGCTAGGCCAATAACTTCTTTGCCAAGTCAATGACCCGATTACTGTAGCCCCATTCGTTGTCATACCACGACACGCATTTCACGAAGGTTCCCCTGCCTCCGCCCATGACCATCGTCTGCAGCGAATCATAGATACTGGATGCCGGGTTGTCCACCACGTCAATGCTGACAATGGGATCGGTACAGTATTCCAAAATCCCCTTCATCGGACCGGCCGCCGCCGCTTCCATAGCCGCGTTAATCTCCTCGCGCGTGGCCGGCGTTTCCAGTTCTGCCACCAGGTCAACTACTGACCCGTCCGGCGTTGGCACCCGCATGGACATACCGTCCAGCTTGCCCTTCAAATCCGGCAGCACCAGACCGATGGCCTTTGCCGCACCGGTTGACGTCGGGATAATCGACATCGCCGCCGCGCGCGCGCGCCGCAGGTCCTTGTGTGGCGAGTCCAGAATAATCTGATCGTTAGTATAGGAGTGAATGGTGTTCATAAAGCCCTGCTTCAGCCCAAAGCTGTCACGCAGCACCTTTGCAAATGGCGCCAAACAGTTCGTCGTACACGACGCGTTGCTCACGATGTGGTGCCGTTTCAAGTCGTAGTCGCCGTCGTTCACGCCCAGCACCACGGTCAAGTCCTCGTTTTTTGCCGGCGCGGAAATGATGACCTTCTTCGCCCCCGCCGCGCGGTGCGCCGCCGCCGCCGTCCCGTCAGTGAAAAAGCCGGTACTTTCGACGACCACATCCACTCCGTCCGCGCCCCAACTCAGGTCGGCAGGATTGCGCTCGGCGCTGACTTTCACAAACTTTCCGTCCACCAGAAAACCGCCATCCGCAACCTCAACCGAAGCGCCAAATTTCCCGTGAACCGAATCGTACTTCAACAGATGGGCCAGTGTTTTCTCGTCAGTCAAATCGTTAACCGACACAATTTCGATATCCGCGTCCCCAAAACCCGCGCGAAACACCAGCCGCCCGATACGCCCAAAACCATTAATCCCCAGCCGAATAGCCATGTTTGTCGCCCCTTCCTTATTGAATCTGCCCGGCACCAGTAGTATAGCGGAAAAAGAGGAGTGAGTGCGTCCATTCCTGCCCCCGCAAAAAAAGCTACCAGTCTCCCCAGTGGGAGCGAAAGCTCTTGGATAAACGCAGGCGCGAATGCGCCCATTCGCATGACGCTCTGGACGTACTCACTCTGTAAAGTCGATGTGTTCGATGGTCTTCAGTGGCGCGCCAAAAATGCGCTCTCCCAGATGAGCAAACTTGGTTGGGTCTCCGGTCGTCAGAAACTCGTAGCGCACCTCATTATCGGCGGGCGCTAACTGGCCGCGCCGAGCCAAAGTTCCCGCTACTTCGCGCGCCGTTTCTTCGGCCGACGAGATGATACGCACCCCGCCGCCCATGATGTCGGCAATCGGGCGGGCGATTACCGGGTAGTGCGTGCAACCCAACACCAACACGTCAATGTCGGCCTGGCGCAAGGGAGCCAGATACTGACCTGCCAGACTGTAGAGTTCATCGGGCAGCCAGACCTTGTCCGCGTCGCCGTCGTAGCTGTGCGACAGACCCTCTTCGACGAGGTCAACAAAGGCAGGCGTCGCCACCGCGCTGACGGCAACCCCAGCGTCCAGTGCGGCGATGGCGTCTCCGTAGGCGCCCGAAGCGATGGTTCCTTCCGTCCCGATAACACCCACCCGGCGTCGTCGCGTCGCGCGCACGGCAGCACGGGCTCCCGGTTCGATGACGCCGATGACGGGTACCTCGCCGTGGGTTTGCGCATAGGACAGACCCGCGGCGGCGGCGGTGTTGCAGGCGATTACTATCAGCTTTACCCCGCGGCGGGCCAAAAAGGTTCCGATTTGCGCCACAAAGCCGCGGACTTGCCTACCCTCACGTGGCCCGTAGGGACAGCGCGCTGTATCACCAACATAGATGAGGCTTTCGTGAGGCAACGCGCGCGCAAGGGCGGCGGCCACCGTCAGCCCTCCCAGCCCCGAATCGAATATTCCTATGGGCGCCGCGTTATTCACCGGTCTCATGCGCCGCCGCTCGCCTTACTTTTTCAATATCAACAACCATAACGACGCAATTGTATCAAAGCAGTCAAGTGAGCCTGCCCCCGGCTTTGACCGGGGGTCCATACTTTGTCACCTTCTTTTACGATACAGTGGCGCGATTGTTTCAGCGATTAGCTGTAGATGTTCGTTTGGGACGATGAAGGTCTTGGGCAGTGGGTCAGCCTCGCGCGAGCCAAAGACCATCTGTGAAACCAGTGCCCACTGTGCAGGGATGTTCCATTCAGCGCTCACCCGACGGTCAATCAGTGGATTGTAGTGTTGCAGCGACACGCCGAAACCGGCATCGTCCAGCGCGTCCCAGATAACATATTGCAACATGCCGGTGGACTCGCGCGCCCAGTTCGGGAAGCTGTGGGCATAGGTCGGGAATTGTTCGATAAGGCTGTCGGTAACCGCAGTGTCAATGAAGAACAGAATCGTCGCCCAACCAGCGGCAAAACTGTCGATTTTTGGCTTGGCTTTCGCGTAACTTTCCGGCTTCACGCTGTCCGCAAAAGCCTCCTGCACGATGGTCCACAGGCGGTCATGAGCCGCGCCTTCCAGCAAGAGCAGCTGTGCGGGCTGACTGTTGAAAGCAGAGGGTGTGTTTTGCAGGGCAAACTCCAGAATTTGGCGCACGTCCAGACTCGCGTCATCTTTTACTGCCTTTCCAATGGCGTAGTTACTGCGTCGATGGCTCACCACTTCACTGAATGTGCTTTGTGTCGAATACTCAAGCATGCTCGCCCCTTCCCCTTGTCAAACTGCGCCGCCAAACCGTTGCAGTAGGCTTCGCAATTTTATCACGGGAATTACGGGCGGAGATGGACCCCCCGGTCAAAGCCGGGGGCAGGCTTAGTATTCACTCCTGTATCCATACGGATAATTGCGTCTGCCGGGTATGCGCGGGTCTATTCAGAGGACCGGTCGCGCGCTTGGTCAGCGCGAGGGTGGCCACAGAGCAGAAAACCCCCAACGCTGCTTGCGCAGCCGGGGGCTTCCTACGGTACGCGCCGAAGGTGGCTCGCACCAGCAATCCCGGGTCAGGAATTGCCTTGCCCGCATACATCTC
>JAIRWZ010000134.1 GCA_031268615.1 Actinomycetes bacterium
TGGTTACGACCGTGATACTGATAACAATCGGTGTAGTGTTGGGCCTGGCGGGTGCGGATGACAAAGTAACGACGGGAACGGCGCATACTGGTTTTCTGGCAAAACAGACCGTTAATGGAGGCTGGACGGGGCTGAAGACTGCCTTTCACAAGGACCAGGATACCAATGTTAGCTATTGTCTGGAACACACAAAAGACTATGCGAACGGGCAGGCCTATGAGAGCTACGGAGGGCCGGACGCACGGACTAAATCGGGCATTGTCGCTATTTTGCAGCACGGTTATCCTACTGTCGATCCACCGGGGATAAGCAAAATTCAGGCGCAGTATGCCACACAAAATGCCATCCGGTCCTGGTTGGCAGAACGGGGTCAGTCCCACAGTTATGCTTTCATGAAATTGAGTGAGAAACGCGTGAAGTCATCGGGAGCGAGCTGGGACGCGACCTTTGCATGGTACAAAAAACTGGTAAAGTATGCGCAAGACAACGACCTGTTGAAACCAACCATAACGATTGTGCAAGAAGGCTCTTGGCGCTGGGTGAATGGGCAGTATGCCACCAAACTACGCGTGAAATGGGCCGATGGACAAAAATACAAACTAACGGGTCCTGCGGGCTACAATCTGGATACGCTTCTAGGCAGCGATAAAGTGTCGGTGACTAGCAGCAACGACACGATTGATATTCTGGTTCCTGCAAGCGTGATGGGTAAAAAACTGACCTTCACGGCACAATTATACGATACCCGGGCGGCGGCGAGTTTCCACTGGTGGAAACCTGCAAAGGACACGGCGAAGCAGAAAGTAGTAACCGTGAAACTTGTGGATCGCGAGGCTAAGGTCGATACGGTGACCTGTCTGCCTCCGAGCGCTTCGGTGCGCGTGGTAAAAACTGACGCGACAAATGGCTTGCCGTTGGCGGGCGCGGTGTTTACTTTGCGTGACAGCGCCGGCAAAGTCTGGACTATGCCTGCCACCAACAACGCCGGAATCAGCGCACTGAGTGGGCTGCCCTGGGGTAGTTATGTCTTGCGTGAAACTAAGGCTCCTCTCTATTTTCTCACCGCTCCTGACCGGACTTTGACCTTAACGGGTGCAGTAGAGACGAAAGTAGCCGATTGGCCCGCGCCATCCCGCTGCCGTCTGCGCAAAGTGGACAGCGAGACGGGAGAACCTCTGTCCGGCGCTCAGTTCCGCCTGACCAAGGGGTCGGTAACGGGGGGAACGGTGGAAAGCGGATTGGATGGCTGGACCCCTTGGCTGAACACCACGGCGGGTGAAGGCTACTATCTGCAGGAGATACGGGTACCTTCTGGCTATAAGGGTGACGGCAAAAAGATAGCAATGACCTTGCAAGTCGGTGACAATCAAACCGTTGTAAAGAACACGCCAGCAACGGGCTTGCGACTGCTGAAGGTGGACGCTGACGACGAAGATATCGGTTTAGGCGGGGCCCTGTTCAGCTTTGAACGCATGGACCCTGGGCACGTGAATCTGGATTTGGACTATGCTGAGATGTACGTGGGGCAAGAACAATCGGTCGCTTTGGATTTTGTGAATCTGCCTTCGCGTGAAGTAACTTTGACTTCCTCGGATGAAACGATAGTGCGGGTAGGCGAAGACTATCGTCTGGAAGCACTGTCGGCGGGAGAGACGACCTTGACGGTCGTTTCCCCCTATGACCGCGAGGGGCAGCGCGCGCGCATTGAGCTTGCCCTCAGTGTCGTGCAGACAGACACCAGCAGTCGTGTTGAGACCAGTGTAGCCACTACCAGTACCCTTGCCAGCGATACCGTGCTGCCTGACGTGGAGACAACCAGTACGGTGACCACGATAACCATTCCGTTTGTCTGGCCGGAAAGCCCTCTTTCCGCGTCCTGTGAAACCACGCGTTTTGTGCCCTTAGAGGAACTGACGACTGACCATAATGGCTATGCGTATGCGGCTCACAGCTATCCGCCGGGTCTGAACTATGTCCTGTGTGAGGTGCGCGCTCCCGCGGGGTACTTGCGCGAACCAGCGCCGATACCGGTGACCCTCATCGAAGGAGAGGTGACTGAGGTCATGGCGCACAATAAGCGTCTGCCGTATATTGACCTGGTCAAAGAGGACCTTGACACAGGCCGCGGCCTGGACCGTACCGATTTTGCGCTGTATTGGGACGCCTCCAGTGAAGAAGCGACCGAAGCTGTTTGGCAGCTCATCGCGAAGGGAACGACCGATACAGAAGGGAGATTGAGCTTTGAGCTACCCACCTACGGCGACTATAAAGTAGTCGAAACTGCGCCTCACCCTGATTATGCGAGCAGCATAGCCAGTGGCCAGGAAGGGGAACAATACTTCACACTGGTTCCTGACGGTCCGGCGCCGCGTATCATGGTGTTTCGCAATAAACGTCTGTTTACGGCCGTTGAAGTTGACAAGCAAACAATTGCTGTGACGTCAGCCGCGTATCGCTCGCTGCCCGGTCAGGCAGATATTGACAACACCGCAGCAGGTTGTGCGGAGCAGTATCGCTACGACGTGGATTATCGGTCACTTTCCAACACCTGGGCGGATGAATTGGTGGTTGACGACCCGCTGGAAGCGGTAGACGCCAATCAGATTCGCGTTGCGGAAGTCTGGACGCCGATTGTCTGGGGAGATGCGGACGGTCACTTCAACTTGTGGTATCAAACGAATGAGACTTCTGCGACCGTCAATTACAGTGCGCTGAAAGCTGCTGACGGTGATGTGGACAATCCAGCAAATCCGCTACGCTTGCAACGATTTCCCAATACCGGCTGGAAGCTCTGGGCAGCTGATATTGGCGCGCGCGAACGTCGTCACTTACGGGTCGCTGATTTAGAGTTGACGGAGGGCGAGTACCTTAGCGCCATCCGTCTGGAACACGGACGCGTTGAGCGGGGTTTCACGACCCGCAATAGTGGCCTCTGGACACCGACAGAAGGAGACTATACCTTCAGCGCCGATGCACTGGCAGCAACAAAACTGCAACCACTCAGTTATCTGGTGTGTTGCCCGAACTATCTGTCACAAACCACCACCGTCACGCCGACTTGGTCAGACAGCGAAGAAGCGAGTACGTCCATCCTTGCAACCTTATCGCTTGAAGACACGGAAACGGTCATTGCAAGCACCGTTAGCGCACATATTACCCGCAACATTGACTTGTATGATGACGCGGTTGACGACGTGGAAACTCGCGTGGTCAGCAGTTTTGCGTACCAACCAGAGCTGCCAACGCCGCCGCAGTCGGTACTGTACGCGGGAGATCGACTGGACGATGCGAACAGGGAGGAGCCTTCGGTTCATGAAGCGCCTCTGGATATGTTGAGGACCGGGGATGCGACCAGCTATCTTGCCTTTGTTATTGCGGCGTTACTCGCCGCTGTTACAATTAGCATATGGAAGAAGTTCAGGTAATAGGCGCAGGGCTTGCTGGCAGTGAGGCTGCCTGGCAATTGGCGAAGCAGGGCCTGCGCGTACGACTATGGGAAATGAGGCCGGGGACCACGACTCCGGCCCATTCCACGGGTTGTGCGGCAGAACTGGTCTGTTCCAATTCACTCAAAAGCGACAATCCAGACAGCGCGGCCGGTTTGCTGAAACGAGAGCTGGAAATGCTGGATAGTCTGATACTGCGCTGCGCGCGCGCCAACACGGTACCGGCGGGCACAGCCTTGGCAGTAGACCGTGACGCGTTTGCCGCTTCGGTTACGCACGCCTTAGAGACACAGATCAATATCACGTTCGTACACGAAGAGCGTACCGTTCTGGACCCGTGTGCATGGACGGTGGTGGCTGCTGGTCCACTGGCTTCTCCCGCATTGGCCGAAGTTTTGACACAGCTGGTGGGCTGCGAGTATCTATCCTTCTATGATGCCGCCGCTCCTATCGTTGCGGCAGATAGTTTAGATAACTTTCGCGTGTTTGCGGCGTCCCGATATGGCAAGGGTGGCGAAGGCGACTATCTGAATTGTGCGATGAACGAACAGGAATACGCAACCTTTTACCAAGCGCTGATTGCTGCCAAACGCGTTATACCAAAAAACTTTGAACGCCGGGAACTGTTTACTGCCTGCCAGCCCATTGAGGAAATTGCGCGCAAGGGTTTTGACACGTTGCGTTTTGGCGCGCTGAAGCCGGTGGGCGTTGACGACCCGCGGACAGGCCGATATCCCTATGCCTTAGTACAGCTACGAGCCGAAAATACTGCGCGCGACCTCTATAATCTGGTCGGTTTTCAAACTAACCTGACTTTCAGTGAACAGCGTCGGGTCTTCTCTCTCATTCCGGGACTGGAACGGGCAGAATTCCTGCGCTATGGCGTCATGCACCGCAATACCTTTGTTGACGCTCCGCGTGTTCTGAACCCCGACCTCTCGCTGAAAACTGCACCCCGCCTGTTTTTGGCCGGGCAGATTACCGGAACTGAAGGCTATCTGGAAGCTGCGGCTTCCGGGCTGATCGCCGCGCGAAACATAGCGGCCCGACTGCGCCGTCAGGAGCCATCGCTTCTGCCTCCCACGACAGCGCTTGGCGCCTTGTTGTCTTACGCCACCGACCCAACCACGGTTGAGTATCAACCTATGCACGTCAATTTTGGTCTCATGCCGCCCCTGCATCCACCCGTGCGCAACAAACGAAATCGGTATCAGGCCTACGCACAGCGCGCTCTGCGTGATTTGAGTGATTGGTTGGAAATATCCCATGAGCGATAAGACGAGCGATACGACAAGCGATACGACAAACGAGCCAACCGAACAAACGACTGATTCGGCAAGTAAAAAGCCGGATTTCTACGAGCAATTTATCACGTATCTACGCGATGTGCGCAACCTGAGCGAGCATACACTGCGCGCCTACGCGACTGACCTTGCGCTCTTCAGACTTTGGGTAGAACGCAAACAGTTTGACCCGCTGACGATTAACTTCAAAAATCTTCGTCACTATTTGGCAGAGATGAACGCAATTCATGCGGCTCGCTCTACCATAGCCCGCAGACTGGCTTCTCTGCGCTCATTCTATGCCTGGATGGTTGAAACGAATCGAGTGGAGAAGAATCCCGCGCAGTTGCTGGTAACCCCCGGACGCCCCCGCCGTTTGCCCAAGGCGCTCCGTCCGGCTGATACGGAAGCTCTGCTCGCAACCCCTGACGTGGCTACGCCGACTGGTGCGCGCGACGCAGCGTTGTTGGAATTTTTATACGCCAGTGGGGGACGCGTTTCCGAAGTCGTCACGCTGACTATTGCTGACCTTGATTTTGACCAAGGCATGGCGCTTGTTCATGGGAAAGGGGCAAAGGACCGTCTCATTCCGCTCCATACCTTGGCGATTGACGCGCTCAAGCAGTATCTCAACTACGCACGACCCCGTCTCAAACCACAGCCCAGTGAGGCGGCTGTTTTTCTTTCGACGCGCGGTCACCCCTTATCGACCGACGCAATCCGCCGCATTGTTGCGGCGGTGGCACGCGCCGCCGGTCTTTCCGTTCATGTTACTCCTCACATGCTGCGCCATAGCTTTGCGACCGACCTGCTGAACGAAGGCGCTGACCTGCGCAGCGTCCAGGAGCTTTTGGGTCATGCCAATCTTTCTACCACACAAATCTATACACAGGTCTCAATCCGGCGCCTGAAAGACAGCCACCATCAGGCACACCCTC
>JAIRWZ010000036.1 GCA_031268615.1 Actinomycetes bacterium
TTCTTCCTGTATCGCAATGAATATCGCAAAACCTATACGACCGCCTACAGCGAATCAAGCAAAATGCGCATTGAGGTTGCCGAGCATTTGCGCAAGCTCCCGCTCAGTTTTTTCAACCATAAGGACCTCTCCGAGCTGACGACCAATATGATGGCAGACTGTACTTCGGTTGAACACACGATGAGCCATGTGGTGCCGGGGCTATTTGCTGATGTCATTACGGTCGTTCTCGCCTGTCTCGCCCTGGCGTTCTATGACTGGCGTATGGCGCTGGCCCTCTTTGCGGCGCTGCCGCTGGCACTCGGCATTATTTTCGGCAGCCGTACCTTACAGCGCAAGCTGGGCGAGCGTCACGTGCGCGCAAAACTGGAGGTAGCCGAACAAGTTCAGGAATATCTGGAAGGTATCAAAGTAGTGAAGGCCTTCGGTCTTTCAGGCGAAAAGTCGCAAGCCCTGGAACATTCGCTGCGCACTATGCAAAAAGAGGCGCTGAAGTTCGAGGGTCTGACCGGCCTGTTCATAACCCTTGCGATGATGATTTTGCAGGTGGGGGTCGGGCTGGTGGTGTTGGTTGGCGTCAGCCTGTTTACTGCCGGCAGTCTCAGCATAGTCACGCTGCTGACCTTCATACTGGTAAGCGCCCGGATTTATTCGCCCCTTATCGTTATCTGTACCTTGCTCCCCGAATTTTTCTACCTGCTGATTTCCACGCGTCGTATGCGGGAGCTGCGGCGTGAACCCATCATGGAAGGGGATGAAGCGCGGGTCTTGCCCCACTATACGATTGAGCTGAAAGACGTCAGCTTCGCCTACCAGGACGACGATGTCATCCAAGGCGTGACGCTCACCATACCGCAAAACGCGGTCACGGCTTTGGTGGGTCCCTCCGGCAGTGGGAAAACGACGCTTTCTCGCCTGATTGCCCGTTTCTGGGATGTACGCGCAGGCGCAATCACGATAGGGGGTATCGACATTCGAGAAATCGCGCCGGAACGCTTGATGACGTATATGAGCTTCGTCTTTCAGGATGTCGTGCTGTTTGACGATACCGTGATGAACAATATCCGCCTTGGTCGGCAGGGGGCAACAGACGCGGACGTATACGCGGCGGCCCAGCGCGCACGCTGCGACGACTTTATCCACGCGCTGCCGCACGGCTACGATACGCGCATAGGCGAAAATGGCTCCACGCTTTCCGGCGGGCAGCGCCAGCGTATCTCGATTGCCCGCGCCCTGCTCAAAGACGCGCCCATAGTCTTGCTGGACGAGGCGACCGCCAGTCTGGATCCGGAAAATGAGGTACAAATCCAGGAGGCGCTCTCCGAGCTGGTCGCGGGACGGACGGTACTGGTCATCGCGCATCGTCTACGCACGGTTGCCACGGCGGATACCATAGCAGTCTTTGACGAAGGGAAGCTCATCGAACAAGGCAGCGGCGCAGAACTGCTGGCCGCAAACGGCCTCTTCGCAGAACTCTATCGCACGCAGCAGGAAAGTCAGGGCTGGTCCATGGCTTCAGAAAGGCAGGCCGCCTAAACAGCTCTAATCCCAAGTGAGTACGTCCATTCTCGCAATTTCATGCCACGGGCTTTTCCACCCCGGTTCAGAGTTGGCAGAATGGACCCCCGGTCAAGGCGGTAAACAGATATGGTATGGACGTACTCACTTCGTCTGCTTCTTTTGCTATAATGGCACTTCACCGTTTGTCGCCCGCCGGTTGTCAGTTCGGCTTTGCGGCGACATTCTCACAGAAGAAATCGGGGGAGTGACGACCTATGGACAGAATAAGCATTAGCGATACTTTCGGCGCACAGACTGGTGAAGCGGCCTGGGAGCTGCCGGTGGATTCCGCGATGGGGGCCGCAGCCGTGCGGCTGGACGACACGACGTTGCGCGATGGAGAGCAGACTGCTGGGGTGGTTTTTTCCAAGGGGGAGAAGCTGAACATTGCGCGAATGCTGGACGATTTGGGTGTGGCGCAAATCGAGGCCGGTATTCCGGTCATGGGCGGCGACGAGCGTGAAATCATCGAGGAAATCGCGCACGCCGGGCTGCGGGCGAGCGTGCTGGGCTGGAATCGCGCCAATGTGACCGACATAAAAGCCAGCATTGACTGTGGGGTTGACGCGGTGGCGATTTCCCTTGCGACCAGCGACATTCACATCAAAACGAAGCTGATGAAGGACCGGGCCTGGGTGCTGAACGCCATTCGCGAATCAGTCGCCTACGCAAAGTCGGAGGGCGTCTACGTGTCGGTTAATGCCGAGGACGCGTCGCGCACAGATTTGGGTTTTTTGCTGGAATACGCCGCCGCTGCGAAGGCCGAAGGCGCCGACCGCCTGCGCTTTTGCGACACTATCGGGGTGATGGACCCGTTCCGCTGCTACTCGATTATCAAACACTTGCGCGACGAGACGGGTCTGGAAATCGAAATGCACACCCACAACGACTTCGGCCTGGCAGTGGCCAATGCTCTGGCGGGCATTCACGCGGGCGCGACCTGGGTCAACGTGACGGTGGGTGGTTTGGGGGAGCGCGCCGGGAACGCTGCCCTGGAACAGGTCGTTATGGCTCTGAAATATCTGGAACGTGTGGACCTGGGCATTGACACGACGCAGTTCTACGAAATCACCGACTACGTCATACGTGCGGCCGGCCGCGTCCTGCCAGTGTGGACGCCGGTGGTGGGCAGCAATATGTTCAGCCACGAATCGGGCATCCACGCCGACGGGGTCATCAAAAACCCGGCAACGTATGAGGTATTCAGCCCCGACGAAGTGGGCCTGGAGCGCCAAATTGTCATTGGCAAACATTCGGGCTCGCGCACCGTTGAGGTCAAGCTGAAAGAGTTCGGTATCGTGATTTCGCGTGAGGATGCCGCTGCGTTGCTGCCGGCCGTGCGCGCGAAATCGGTCAAATTGAACCGCGCATTGTTCGATAAGGAGCTGGTGAAGCTGTATCGCACCTACATGGAAAATAAAGAGAATGCATGAGTAGAGATGGGAAAGGAAACTAGGTGTCTGGCAAAACTATAGCGGAAAAGATATTGAGTTCTCACAGCGGACGTGACGCGCGCGCCGGAGATATTGTCATTGCAGATTTGGATTTCGTCATGGGGCAGGACGGTACCTCGCCTTTGACTATCCGCGCGTTGGAAAACATGGGGGTGAGCAAAGTGTTCAACCCCGATAAAGTGGCGGTAGTCATGGATCACTCTTCCCCGTCCCCGTTGGAAGGCGTCAGCGCTCTTCACACGATTATGCGCGATTTTGGCGCGCGAACGGGCGCTCATGTCTACGATGTGGGCTGTGGCGTTTGTCACCAGTTGATTCCCGAACAGGGACATGTGGTGGCGGGAGATTTGATGGTAGGCTGCGATTCGCATACTTGTACGTATGGGGCGCTGAATGTATTTTCTACCGGTGTGGGATCGACCGATGGCGCGGCGGGCATGGCTGCGGGCAAGCTGTGGTTCAAAGTGCCGCCGACTATTCGGATAGTAATCAACGGTGCGCTGCCCGATGGCGTGTATGCCAAAGACGTAGTGCTGTATCTGGCAGGGTTGTTGGGGGCTGACGGCGCTACCTACGCGGCGCTGGAATTTGCGGGTACGACGATTGACGCTCTGTCAGTTGAGGCGCGCATGACTATCAGCAACATGGCTATCGAGATGGGCGCGAAGGCCGGTCTGATGGCAGCCGACCAGAAAGTGCTGGACTGGTGCGCGGCGCATTCTGACCGCTGCCCCACGCCACAGAACCCGGACGCGGATGCTGTCTATGAAAAGGTCATCGAAGTGGACGCGACGAAATTAGTTCCGCAGGTAGCCAAGCCACACGCCGTCGATAACGTAGCGCCGTTGTCCGAGGTTGCGGGCATTCCTATTGCCGAAGGTTTTATCGGTACCTGCACCAACGGACGGCTGGAGGATTTAGCCATCGCTGCTGCTGTGCTGAAAGGAAAGAAGCTGCATGACGGCGTACGCCTGATTGTTGCGCCAGCTTCCCGCGCTATCTATTTGGCGGCTATTGAAGCCGGCTATATCAGCGCTTTTGTTGAGGCGGGCGCTTGTGTGGTGACTCCGGGCTGCGGGCCCTGCGTGGGGACGCATAACGGAGTGCCTTCGGATGGAGAAAATGTGCTATCCACCGCGAACCGCAACTTTAAGGGGCGTATGGGTAACAGCAACGCCTTCATTTATCTGTCCAGTCCAGCTACCGTGGCCGCCTCGGTAGTGACGGGCAGGATAACTGACCCCCGTAGTGAGGTGAACTGACATGGATGGACGTACTCACTCATATCGAGCTTTCAAGTACGGTGATGATGTCAATACTGACTATATTATCAGCGGGAAATACAAGTTCAAGTCCGCCGACATGGACGCCATGGCGGTGCATGCCATGGAGGAGCTGGACCGCGATTATTACGACAAGGTCAAGCCGGGCGGCGGGTTTTTGGTCGCGGGGACGAACTTTGGTTGCGGGTCCAGTCGCGAGCAGGCGCCGCTGGTGCTGCTGGGGGCCGGGACGCGGGCGGTGCTGGCGAAGTCGTTTGCGCGGATTTTTTTCCGCAACGCGATTAACACGGGCTTGCCGGTGGTCGAGGTGGATACCGATGGCATTGACGATGGCGATGAGCTGGAGCTGGACTTGCCCGGTGGGGTTGTGCGCAATGTTACGCAGGGGACGGAGCTGCGCTTTGCGCCGCTGCCGCCAGTGATGGCGCAGCTGTTGGCTGACGGGGGGCTGGTGGCGCATTTTCGGAAGCACGGGGGATTTAGTTTTGAGGATGAGGTGGGGGAGGGCGCTGGCGTTGCTGGCGCTGGGCGTGGTAGCGTGAATGACGGTGACCAAAGAGATAGGGCGGAGGCTGGTGTCGCATGAAATATAGTTTTACCGAGGAAACCTTGGTCGAGGAAGGGGTGACGCGCGCGCTGCGTAATCAAAAGGTGCGCCACGAGCTGGCCGACGCGCTGGGCTGTGACCGCCGGGCGTTGAGAGAACACGCGGCCAAGGTATTTGTTGAAGTGTCACAACGTGACGCAAAGGTGCTGCAACCCTTTGAAACGGAAATCATTGACGCGCTGGACCGTCCGGAGTCGTTGACTCGTTACAGTATGTTGGATGTGCTGACCGAGATTTGCCGAATTGACGCGCGCGTGGTGACCAATAGTGCGTTTGAGGTCATTGAGGACTGTCTGTATGACGAGGACAGCGGCACGGTGCGTCTGAGCGACTTTCGCCTGTTTTGTGTGTTTGGCGCGACGACACCGACGCGGTCGCTGAAGGTCTGGGAGGACTTGTCGATGGCGATTCGCTGCTACCACGGCGACGCGGAATTCATTCCGATGTTGAACGAGCTGCTGCTATATTTGAATGGGAAAGTTGATCATAAGGTGCATGAGCAGGCGACAGAGTTGTTTGCGTTTGACGCGGAAAACGCCAAGGGCGTGCTGAAGCGTAAAGCCGAAGCTATTGTGGCGTTTGCGCCCGAAGTCATCGAGCGCCTGAAGGCCGAGGCAGCGGCGCGCGAGCGTGAGAAGGCGGAGGAAGCACGCAAGACAGCTGAAGTGGCAGCTCGTGCCGCAGCGGAAGCTGATGAAGCGGCGGATGCGGCGGAGGAGGGTGCGGATGATACGGACAGTGCGTCCGGTACGGACGATGCGGATGCAGAGGGCAGGGTGATTGGCGCTGACACGGTGACCGGAGCGTCCGGTACGGCGGACGCAGGCACGGACGCCGTGGCTGACGCAGACGCAGAGGTAGGCGCAGATACAGACGCGCCTCATGCAGGTGAGAGCGGGAAAGGCAGGAGCAAGTGAGCGAGGTCAGTACAGCCGATACAGTCAGCGCGCCCCGTAACGCGAGCGAGGTCAGCACGTCCGATACCCCCGCTGTGCCCGACACGCCCCGACCAGTCACCGTTACCCTAATCCCCGGAGACGGGATTGGCCCGGAAATCACGGCGGCCATGCGGCGCGTGGTTGACGCAACGGGCGTGCCGATTGTCTGGGACGTTCAAGAGCTGGGCGAACAGGCGCTGGCATTGGCGTCAGAGGAGGAGCCGGGCGTCTTACCCGCGCGCGTGCTGGATTC
Organism: Actinomycetes bacterium; assembly: GCA_031268615.1. Classification (GTDB taxonomy): domain Bacteria; phylum Actinomycetota; class Coriobacteriia; order WRKU01; family WQUG01; genus JAIRWZ01. The sequence continues at coordinate 6,096 of JAIRWZ010000036.1, forward strand.
CATCCGTCGCAACAAGGTTGCCATTAAAGGCCCCTTGACCACGCCGGTTGGCTATGGCTTCCGTTCCATCAACGTTGCGCTGCGCAAGCAGCTGGATTTGTATACCAACCTGCGCCCCACGCTCTCTATTCCCGGCACAGGTGCGCGCTACGATGACGTTGACCTGGTACTGTTTCGGGAAAACACCGAAGACCTCTACGCGGGCATTGAGTTCGAAGAAGGCTCGGAAGGCGCGCAGCGCCTGCGCGCGCTGGTCACGGAACTGGGCGCGGGCGATATTCGCGCAGACGCTGGCATTTCGCTGAAGCCGATATCAGAGTTCGGTACGCGACGGATTATGAAAGCGGCCATGGACTACGCCGTGGCCAACGGGCGGCGCAAGGTAACCATCGTCCACAAGGCCAACATCATGAAGCACACCGACGGCTTGTTCCTGCGCGTCGCGCGTCAGGTGGCGGCGGACTACGCCGAAATCGCGCCCGACATCGAAGTCGATGACTTCATCGTGGACGCGACCTGTATGCGCCTCGTCATCAATCCGCGCAACTTTGACATGCTGGTGTGCCCCAACCTCTTTGGCGACATCGTCTCTGACCTCTGCGCGGGGCTGGTCGGCGGTTTGGGCCTGGCGCCCGGCGCCAACATTGGCGACGCGGCGGCCGTCTTCGAACCGGTTCATGGCAGCGCGCCGTCGATGGCCGGCCAGGACAAGGCCAACCCCACGGCGCTCATTCTTAGCGCGGCGCTCATGTTGCGCCACCTGGGTTTTCGCGAGGCGGCCGACCGGGTTCAGCGCGCGATTGCCGCGGTTATCGCCGCGGGTCAGACCGTGACCTATGACCTGCGACGCACCCGCTTTGGCACGACGGAAGGCGCGGTGGGTACGGCGGCTTTTGCGGACGCCGTGATAGCTGCGCTGGAATGACCACGAAGTGACTACGAAGTGAGTACGTCCATGACTGGCGCTGATTCCTTCGTTGCGGCTCTGCGCGCGGCTGGCGTGAGTTGTGTGTTTGGGTATCCCGGTGCGACGGCATTGCCGCTCTTTGACGCGCTGTATGGTGCGGATGATATTCGGCTGGTGCTGTCCCGTCACGAGCAAGGTGCGACGTTCATGGCCGGGGGTTGGGCGCGCGCGACCGGGCGTACTGGCGTGGTGCTGGTGACATCCGGGCCGGGTGCGACAAACACGGTAACGGCGATTGCCGACGCTTATATGGATTCCATCCCGTTGGTGGTCTTTACCGCGCAGGTGCCCAGCGCGCTTATTGGAACGGATGCTTTTCAGGAATCTGATATCACCGGGATTACGCTGCCCATAACGAAGCATTCCTATTTGGTGAAATCTGCTGACGAGATTGCTCCGACGGTCGCCAAGGCCTTGTATCTGGCCGCGACCGGCCGTCGCGGACCGGTCGTCGTTGATATTCCCGTTGATGTTGCCGAGGGAATTGTGGGGGTTAACGGTGGCAGTGACGGTGCTGGCAAGAGCGACGGTGACGGTGATAGTGCCGCAAGGCTCTTCACCGGGTATGACCCGCGCCCCCAGCCCGACCCTGCCCTGATTGCTCAGGCTGCTGCTGCCCTGACTGCGGCGAAACATCCCGTTATTCTGGCCGGAGGTGGCGTTATTGCTGCTGAGGCTTGTCACCTGCTGACAGATCTGGCTCGCACGCAAGGTATTCCTGTGGTTACGACCTTGATGGGGCGGGGCGCCTTCCCCGAAGACGACCTTATGTGGCTGGGCATGCCGGGATTGTTTGGCCATGCCGGGGCTAATGAGGCGCTGTCCCTCTGCGATGTGCTGCTGGCTGTCGGCACCCGTTTTGCGGAACGCATTGCCGAGGACCCCGCCGCGGTAGCGCCGGACGCGACCGTTATCCATATTGACGTAGACGCTGCTGAACTGGGCAAACAGCGCAGAGCTGACGTGGCCATTAACGCCGACGCCGCCGATGCGTTAACCGCGTTGCTGCGGGAACTGCCGGATGGTTGTGGCGAGGCTTCTCCTGACAGCGGCGCCTCGTTTTCTCTGCGTACCCGCGCGGCGCTTGCGGATACCGATGTTCTGATTCCTGCCTATGTCGTGGGGATGCTGGACGCACTCACTCAAAAGCGTACGCAGCAGGGTAAGGCGACCATTCGCGTCACCGAAGTCGGCCAAAACCAGCTGTGGGCGGCGCGCCATTCGCGCGTGACGAGACCGCGTAGTTTTCTGACCTCAGGCGGCCTGGGCGCGATGGGTTTTGGTCTGCCGACGGCCATCGGCGCGCAGCTGGCCTGCCCCGACGCGCTGGTGCTGAACATTTCCGGCGATGGTTCGTTCCTGATGAATGTGCAAGAGCTGGCGACGGCGGTTGCTGTGCGGGCGGCGGTGAAGGTGTTCATTTTGAACAACGCCGGGCTGGGGCTGGTGCGCCAGTGGCAGGATATGAAATACGCCGGTCGCCACGTGGCCAGCGAGCTGCCGGTTGACCAGCCTGACTTTGCGGCGTTGGCCACGGCGTTTGGCGCGGTGGGCTTGACGGTGGCGACGCCGGCCGACTTTGAGGTTGCGCTGCGGCGGGCGCTGGAAAGCGACGGCCCGGTCGTCGTGGACTGCCGCATTGACCCAACCGATATTGTGGAGATGCAAGGATGAGCAGCCAAACTACTAATCAGACTACTAGCCAGACTGACCGGACTGACCGGGGCAACCGGACTAATCAAGGTGGCCAAACAACCCACCATACCCTGTCCATTCTGGTCGGCAACAAGCCGGGTACGCTGACGCGCGTGACCTCGTTGTTTGCGCGGCGCGGCTACAACATCGAGGCGTTGGTCGTCGGCCAGACCGAGGACCCTGCCCGCTCGCGCATTACGATGATTGTCGGCGTCGAGGGCACGCCGCTGGAACAAATCATCAAACAGACGATGAAGCTCATCAACGTCGTTGACGTGCGCGAGCTGCCCCCAAACAGCACCATCAGCCAAGAGCTGCGCCGAGGCGCCCACGGCACCTACCTACTGAAAAATTGAGGGATGTTGTTAGATTCATCCGTCCTGTGAGCAGAAATGAGGAGAGGGAGTGAGTACGTCCAATCATGAAACGATATGATGATTCAGATTTTGACCCGACCCTGATACAATCACGCGTAGTGGCCATGGTGGGCTATGGGTCGCAGGGTCGCAGCGCCGCCCTGAACCTGCGCGATAGTGGCGTGCGCGTGGTGGTTGCCGTTCGCAATCCGGAGAGCGTCAGCGCACGGCAGGCTCGGACGGATGGCTTTGAGCTGCTGTCGCTGTCCGAAGCTGCCGGGGCAGCGGACTTTTTGATGGTCATGACACCTGACGAGGTGCAAGGGGAAGTCTTTCGTGAGCTGACGTCCCGAATGTCGCTGTCGGGCAAAACCTTGGCCTTTGCCCACGGCTATGCTATCCGGTTTGGGTTGGTTGTGCCGCCCGATGACGTCGATGTCGTCATGATTGCGCCAAAGGGCGTTGGCGTGGCGGTGCGAGCCCGCTATGAAGCGGGTAGCGGCGTGCCCGGTCTGGTGGCTGTTCACCATGACGCTACCGGACAGGCGGAACAGCTGGCGCTGTCCTATGCCTGGGCTAACGGCCATGCCCGCACTGCCGTGTTCGCCACAACCTTTGCCGAAGAATGCGAGGCCGACCTGTTCAGCGAGCAAGCCGTCATCGCCGGGGGTCTGACGCAGTTGCTGGACGCCGGGTTTGACACTTTGGTCGAGGCGGGATTTGCCCCTGAAGTCGCTTGGTTTGAATGTATCTATGAGGCAAAGCTGATACTGGACCTCATAGTCGAGCGGGGTTTTGCCCGTATGTTTGAAGGCATTTCCAACACGGCAGAGTTCGGCGCTCACACCGCAGGAGCGCGCGTTATCAGCCCGGAGGTGCGTGCAGAGATGGGGCAGATTCTCGCTCACATTAAAGACGGCGCCTTTGCCGGTGACTGGGCGCGCGAAGTTGCTGACGGCAGTCCCACACTGACCGCTGAACGTGCGCGCTGGCGCAACAGTCTACTGGTGGCGACGCAACAGAAACTGGCCGATTTACTGTAATTATCTCAACGCTATAACCTGGCTTCGACCCGGTGCAGGGCGGCGTTGTTGGTGCGTTATAATGGCTCTACTGGGCTACAGAGGAAGGAGGCGACTTAGACTTATGGCATTGGTTATCATTGGCGCGGGAGGACACGGCAAAGTTGTGGCGGACGCGGCACGCGCGGCAGGAATTGAGCCGGCTTGTTATGTTGACCGTCGCCCACCCGCGGCTTTCGTGGCAGACCTTCCGGTCTACGACAGTCTGAACTCGGCATACGCGGCAGGTCTGGACGCACTCACTCATTTTATAGTTGCTATTGGTGACAACGGCCAGCGTGTCGACCAGTTTGCGGCCTACTGTGAGACCGGGCTGGAGCCGCTGACCATCCTTCACCCAACCGCGGCTATCAGCGCGTCGGCCAGGCTGGGACGTGGGGTGTACGTCGGCGCGTATGCCGTCGTCAACCCGGACGCGTGCGTGGCCGACAACGCCATCATCAACACCGCTGCCGTCGTCGAACACGATTGTCGCGTGAGTCAGGCCGGTTTCATCGCGCCCGGCGCCATCCTGTGCGGCGAAGCCTCGGTCGGCCCGCGCACGCTGGTGGGCGCTCATGCCACGCTGATTCCGACGGTCAGTGTCGGTGCGGACAGCCTGGTTGCGTCGGGCGCGGTCGTCACCAAAAGCTGGCCCGACGGTTCGCGACTGTTCGGCGTGCCAGCCGCCCCGCTGGTAGTTGCCGATGTTGCCGGGAACGCCTGATATGGGCGACGCCTGCACTCGGCCTTGGCCGACCTG
>JAIRWZ010000051.1 GCA_031268615.1 Actinomycetes bacterium
CAGCAGCGGTACCGGCACGCCGGTGGGCCGCCGTTTGATGTCGAACAGTTCCTGCGCGCCGTAACAGGTCTCTTTGGTCGCCAGCGCGCCCAGACCATACACGGTGTCGGTCGGAAACAAAACGATACCGCCGCGGCGCAGCACCCCGGCGGCTCTATTTACTATTTCAGCAGAGGGGTTGTCCTGGTCAACCCGAAATGTCTCGCCCATACTGGCACCACTCCCTTTTCTCGACCTTATCCGGTTTTTACGTTCGTCACCTGTGCGCCACAAGGAATCGCGGCCGCCCCGTCAAATCAGAGCGTTCTTCCACGCGCGCGTACCTGTCTAACTCTAACGCAAAATTACGCGCCGCGGAAACATTTCTGGGGTCAAGTTCCATTAAAACTACACCACTATCCAGTAAACGGTCAAAAGACGCCAGTAAAATCCGTCGGGCGAGGTCCAAACCGTCGGCTCCTCCGTCCAAGGCAAGAGCCGGTTCCCAGTCGCGAATTTCCGGAGTGAGTACGTCCATGTCCGCATGCGGCAGGTAGGGTGGGTTGGCCACTATCAGGTGGTACTTGCGGTTGTGAGCTGGGGCAGGGTCATCGGGAGCCTGCCCGGAAAGGTCGGTTTCGCGTATCTCTGCAGCACCCTGAAGGACGGCTTGCTGGTCGGCTGGCGGCGGAGAAACGCCCTGGAACAAATCCGCGTGGTAGGCCCGAAAACGCTCGTTCAGTCCCAGAGCGTGAGCGTTTTCATTGGCCAGAGCGACGGCTTCGCAACTGATATCAGTCGCCCATACCTGCACGTTTGGGCATTCCTGCGCCAAAGCCAGACCAACGCAGCCGCTACCGGTGCAGAGGTCGGCGATATATGTCATGCCATCACTCGCGGCATTCCCAGGCTGAACTTTGACGGTGGTGGCGTTTGCCTCCGTGTCAGCGTCACTCGCGGCATTCCCGGACTGGCTCTGGAGATTTGTAGGGACAGCTTTCCGCCGTTGGCGGCGGATTGCTGTCCGTGTGTCTGGCGCCTCCAGCGCTTCCAGCGCCTCCCGCGCGAGGTCAACCAATACCTCTGTTTCGGGACGCGGAATGAGGACGCCCGGACCTACCTTCAGCTCCAGGTGACGGAAAGCCGCCGTTCCCAACAAATACTGCAAGGGTTCGTGGTGAAGACGTCTGCGCAACAACGCGCGCAGGCGGTCTCGCTCGTCGCCGGTCAGCGGTCGGTCCAGTTGCATATAGATTTCAAGGCGCGAACACGCGCAGACCGCGGCCAGCAGCCACTGCGCAGAACGGCGCGGGTGTTCGTCATTGCCATCAGTCAGAAGGCGCTCGCAAACCCTAAGCGCGCTTCCTATCGTCCAGACTTCCATGCTTTCAGGATACCGCAGAGCCGCCCGACGCGCGACGGGCAACAGGTGACAGGCGACGAGCGACGGGCAATTAACTACCTTTAGCTACTTGCCAGGAACTGGAGCTACCCACCTATACCGCGATCCAATTCCAGAATAGCGTTACGCAGGTTCAATAACGGCTCAGAGCCATGTGCCAGAACACGGACACAGAGTGAGAAATCACTCGCCCGTGATACCCCTCCGGTCAAATCCTCAGCTGCTTCGCTCGCCGCAATAATCCGAACTATCGCATCTTCCAGCTCATCGTTTACCTGCGGGCCAACCAGCAGTATTGAGCCCTGATGCGTATAGCCTTCAAACAGACAAAAACCACTCAGATTGATACCGGCGTCTTTTATAACAGCAGGCTCCAGTATCATATTGTCACCGTAGAGCAAATCGTCACCAACAGACACGCGTGTCCTCGCCCTGTAGCGCGTAAAGTCGAAACTCTCACCAAAATGCAGCCGACCCGCAGATACAATGTCAGAAAAGAATAACTGGGCGCTGTCGTCTGCCAGCTTGACTTCAGTATGCTGGCGAAAATCAGACGCTGCGAAAGGAATGACGGGCAGAGGCACATATTCCAGGCGCGCTCCGGATTCGACCACCAGGCAAGTCTCGCGCGTAGCGTACTCACCCTTGCCCATTTTGTGTACTTTCTCAAAAGACTGCGAAATGATTTCAGCCTGAGCCTCTTCGTCAACAACGACCTCAATAGTCTGCTCGTCACCAGCCATAATTCCGGCAGAAACGGCCAGCACCATGACACGCAGCCGGTCAGCGGCATCATAAAAAGGTTTGGTTACCTTAAAGGGTGCGGTGAAATGTAGCGCCTCCACCACCGACCGTATTCTGCCATCCGCTCCTTCGTCAGCACTACCTCTCACCGCGCCAATCTTCAGGCTCAATTCAGACGGCTGTGAAAAGCGGTTCGACGTCATTGTTCCACGCCTTCCAACAGCGCATGTTTTTTGACCCAAGCCACAACGGCGTCAACGTTTTCTCCAGTTTTAATGTTGGTAAACAAAAACGGAGCGTCGCCACGCATCTTTTTCGAATCGCGTTCCATGACTTCCAGACTCGCGCCAATATAGGGCGCCAGGTCAATCTTGTTAATCACCAGCAAGTCGCTACGCGTCACGCCCGGACCACCCTTACGTGGAATCTTATCGCCAGCACTGACATCAATAACAAAAATCGTCACATCAGCCAATTCAGGGCTAAAGGTTGCGCTCAAATTATCGCCACCGCTTTCCATGAAGACAATCTCGGTGTTGGGAAAACGCTCAATAAGCGCCTCAACAGCCTCAAGATTCATCGAAGCGTCTTCGCGAATGGCCGTATGTGGGCAACCGCCCGTTTCAACGCCTAAAATGCGCTCGGCTGGCAACACACTGTTCTTTGCCAAAAACTGCGCATCTTCCTTCGTGTAAATGTCGTTGGTCACCGCCACAATGCTGTAATCGTCTGACATCCGTCGTGTCAGCGCTTCCACCAACGCCGTTTTACCAGAACCAACCGGCCCGGCCACACCAATCTTTACGTACTTTCGCACGGCATTTCCTCCAATCTCTGTGTCAATCCCTGGCACAGGTACACAAACTCATGAAATATACATGCGTGAATACAGCCGCTCATGCTGCATGCTGCGCGCTTCCAAACCAGGGCACGACCGCATCATATCATCGGCATTCAGACTTTCCAGCTCTTCCATCACTTGTCGGAACACCGGACGTATCGCAGTCAGAATATGCTGACCCTCGCTCTGTGACAAAGGCACTGTCTTCAGACAACAGGTCACCATGCCAGAAGCATGCGCATACAAATAATGAGCGAGCGCGTCCATGCACGCAATGTTGGCATCAGCGCAAAAGACTCCATAGGACACGGGTCGTGACACGTCGCGCCCCGCCGCCCCGACATAGCGCGCGAACAGACCATCCTCCTCACACAACAGCGCTGCCGTACGCGCGAAACGTATGCCCAGCTTGCTGGCGGCTTCGCGCGTTTCGCGGGCAGGTCGGTAAGCTCGCAGCTCGCGTTCTAACCGAACCAACCCGTCAATATCGCCTGCACGCGCCAACTTCCAGGCCAATTTTCCTGGCAGCAGGTCACTGTACAGAAAAGACGATTTCAGATTCTGCGCCACATAACGCTCTCCGTCTTTGGTTGTAGTAACCTGTCCATTCAGGATATAGGTCTCAAGCCCAAAGGAATGCGTAAACGAACCTATCGGAAAAGCGGCGTCGTTAATCTGCAAGAGGAGATACGAACTCTCATTCATACGCATATCCCCGCACTCAGCCATGATGATGATGCTCCTCGCCAGCGCCATGGCTGTGGCCGTGGTCGTGGCTATGTCCATGATTCTGTCCATGGTCATGGCCTCC
>JAIRWZ010000142.1 GCA_031268615.1 Actinomycetes bacterium
GCAAAGGTCTGCGCCACCGAAACCCGCGCGCCCAAGCCCCGCACCATCGCCCTGTTCCACGCTTCGGTCGGCAGCGGCCACCGCGTCGCTGCTGAAGCCATCGCACAGGCATTCGCCGACCTCACGTCCCCCGCCGGCGGCGCAACGCTCGCAGACCCCGCCACGTACCCCACCCTACGCCCGGAAGTCCGCGACGTCCTGGCCTTCGGTCGCACCCGCCTGACCAACGCCAACCTGCTGTCCCGCAGTTTTACGGGCGTCGTCGCCCCCTTCTACGACTGGTTATGGCGCCACCTCTTCACCGGCCACCTCATCTGGGAAGGCTCCCCCTGGATTGCGCACCTGTCCGCCCCCGCCTTCACCCAATGGATTGCCGACCGCCGACCGGCCGCCGTCATCTGCACACACGCCGCCGGAGCTAACCTGGCCGTTGGTGCCCGGACCCAGACCGGCCTCGACTTCCCGCTGATTTGCGTTCCCACCGACTACGGCGTCCACGGCCTGTGGCCCCACGCCCACACCGACCTGTTCTGCGTCGCCACGCCCGACATGGCCGACGAACTGCAGCGACGCGGAGTCAGCCGCAGACGCATTGCCATCACCGGCATCCCCATCAAGCCGGAATTCACCCGAAGCGAGTACGTCCATCCCGACAAGTCCTCCTCGATGGTAACCTCCTCGACATCCCCAAACCTGACCCGGAACCGTGCCAACAACAAGGAGCTACCTCTTCTCATCGTGGCAGGAGCCGGCGACCCGGGACCCTACCGTGATTTTCGCCACTTATTGGACAGCGCCCTGCCACAGCTGGAAACCTTGCCCAACCTACAGATAACCATTATCTGCGGCAACGATGAGGAGTATCGACAGCGCCTGGAACAACAGCTTCGGGACAGGGGCAGAACCAGGTCGGAGGCTGGACAGGCACACATTGCCGTACGCGCGTATGTCGATGACATCGCGGCACATATGGCGAGCAGCGCCTTGGTCGTTGTCAAACCCGGAGGTCTCACCTGCACCGAATGCCTGGCAGTAGGAACGCCACTGCTAATTGCGGGCAACGCCTACGGACAGGAAGGCGCCAATGCCTGCGCGCTGCGCGCAGCCGGAGCCGCGCTCATCGCGGCCGACTCTCGTGAGCTGGTCGGCGAAATCGCCACCTTTCTGGCAGACCCTGCCCGCGGGGACGCGCTGCGCAACAACGCCGCGACCCTGCGCCACCCGCACGCCGCGCACGACATCGCCCAGCGCGTGTTACAGCTTATGCGATAAAGGCCCGCACCTCTCCCGCCTTTGCTTTCGGCCTCGCCGAAAACTGCTGCGTTTGCCATACGACAATGCTTGCTAGCGCTGGATTCCCGCTTTCGCGGGAATGACCAGTAGGATATGGGAAGTGACTGGTGAAGGGAAGTTGGAAGTGACGGTTGAAGTATGGGAGTGCAGCTGGTGGGAGTATAGAAGCAACTGGTGAGGGGTAAGGGAGTGGCTGTTGGGAAGAGGGGGCGACTGGTGAGGACGTGGAGGGGACCATGGGGTTGTGAGAGGAAGCAAGGAGGCGCAGGGAGGATTGGTGACAGATGATATGATAGCTGCCATCTGAAAAGAAAGGACGCAGCCATGCAAGATACTGAACCATATTCAAAGCAAACAGGAGTGGACGCACTCACTCCGCTAGAACTGCCCCAGGTGGACGTTGGCGTGTTCGGAGGCTCGGGCTTTTACGACTTGCTGGACGACGCGACTGAATACCGCCTGACGACGCCGTTTGGGGCTCCGTCAGACGTGGTGACCGTCGGGCGGATTGGCGACAGGACGGTGGCTTTTTTGCCGCGTCACGGACGGGGTCATGCGCTGCCGCCGCACCGGATTAACTATCGCGCGAATGTCTGGGCGATGAAAATGTTGGGGGTCACCAGGCTCATTGGACCGTCGGCGTCCGGGTCGCTGCAGCCGGAAGTGAAGCCGGGAGATTTCGTGATTGTTGACCAGTTCGTGGATCGTACGCAGGCGCGCGCTGACACATTTTTTGACGGGTCCGCGCCGGAGGGTGTGCCATTTTTTGAGGGGCGCGGTGTCGTGCATGTGTCCGCCGCCGACCCGTACTGTCCTGAACTGCGGGCTTTGGCCGGTGAAAGCTGTGACCGCCTGGGGATTTCTGCGCACAAAAGCGGCACCAGCGTCGTGATACAGGGACCGCGGTTTTCGACGCGGGCAGAGTCGCAGTGGTTTTCGCGCGCGGGCTGGGAAGTCGTCAATATGACCCAGTATCCCGAAGGATTTTTGGCACGCGAACTGGAACTGTGTTATGTCAATATCGCACTGATTACCGACTATGACGCGGGGGTAGACTCCGCGCAAGCGGTAACAAACAAAGAGGTCATGGATGTTTTTGCGCAGAATTTGGAGAAACTGAAAGCGCTGCTCTATGACCTGATACCGCGTATCCCGCGCGAACGTTACTGTCTTTGCGGGTCAGCGCTGTCCGCTGCAGAAATGTAGGGCGTAGGTGGGTAATTGTGGTATCATCTACGGACTGGAAGCGGTGGGCTGAAATCCTCCGCACAGAGATGGAAAGGACGAGCGATGTTTAACAGTATAGGCTGGCCTGAGATACTGCTGATATTGGCCATTGTGCTGGTGATATTTGGACCAAAGCAGCTGCCAAAGCTGGGCAAGATGTTTGGCAAGACCATGAAAGAGGTTCGCACGGGTATTGACGAGGCGACCAGGGAAGCGCAAGGAACTGCAGCCGCGGAGCCTGCGACTGTTACCCCAGAACCTGCAGTCACCCCGGCGCCTGTCGCCCCCGCGCCAGCGCCGGAAGCGGCAACAACAGCAGCTGTCCCTCAGCCTGAACCCGGAAGTGATCCCATTACCCACCCCTAGATACGAAGGACTGACAAGCGTTATTGGACGAGCCGTAGAAAAGCAGCGCGGCTCGTTTCCTTTACTGGAGGAGGAGCAAGCAAAGTAAGCGAGACTGGAATGGACGTGCTTACTGATACAAAGAGTCGAAAGGATTGACATGACAACAGAGACGATATTGACGGAGCCGGGCAGGGAGGGTTTGGCCGGGGAGCTGCACCATCTGGAGACGGTGCGCAGGATTGAGGTCAGCGAGCGTATCAAGGAGGCCAAAAGTTTTGGCGACTTGAGCGAGAACTCTGAGTACGACGACGCAAAAAACGAACAGGGCTGGATTGAGTCGCGCATTGCCGAGCTGCACCATGTTCTGGACAATGCCGAGGTCGTGAAGCCGCCAAAGCGACCGACCACGGTTCTCGTCGGAACGCATGTGGCGCTGAAGGTTAAGCGCACGGGCAAAAAAATGGAGTACGATTTGGTGGGGTCCTACGAAGCGGACGCGACTTCGGGACGCATTAGCAACGAGTCCC
>JAIRWZ010000003.1 GCA_031268615.1 Actinomycetes bacterium
AGTCCCACCCGCAAATCGGTGCCGGTGGACGCGCTGGTAAAATGCAGTTCTGAAAATTCGGCCGCATTCAGCTTGTCGCGAAACGCATCATTTACCGCAATATGTTTGTCCCAGGCAACCACCGGGTCGCCTTCCAGACAGCGCGAACACAACAACACGTCACGCCAGAGCGCTGTCAAGGCCTCGTCAGGCGCCAGGTCCGGATAGACCAGACTTGCCCACGGCACGCTCGCCACTGCCGCGATGTTCCAATGCACAATCCCGGACATGCGCGCGTCCATGAAAGGTTTCGTCGCCCGCATAGACGCCACGCGCGCCGCGCCCACTTTCTCTAAATCCAGACCGACGGGAGGGGGAAATTCAGTCTCTAACGCCAGCCAAGCCACATCCTCGCGCGTGTAGGTATTAAATGAATCGGCCAACCATGCCGACACCTCTTTCAAGGTCTCCAGCGCGGCGTGGCGCAGTCGCGTCTCGCCACAGGGCGTGTCTCCCCAACGCACCGACACGTCTTTTGCCCCTGCCGCGAACGCCGCTTCCACGACCAACCGGGTGAATTCATAGGCCTCAACCGGTGCCTGCACAATCAGCGTCTGGCCCTCGCGCAGCACAACGCCACGCGCAATCAGCAGCTGCGCATAGGCTTTCAGCCGCGTCTGCAAGGTCTCCGGGGTCAGTGGACACTGCTCGGCTTGGGCAGAACTTATTTCACTAGCCATATCGGTATTCCTCCTTTTTTGGACGTACTCACTTCTCTGCTCTTTGCGCGGCGCGCCAGTGGTGATAGCCAATCACAAAGTCGTCAATGTCACCAGCCAGCACGCCGTCTACGTTGCCTTTTTCAATCCCTGAACGCAGGTCTTTGACCATCTGGTAGGGATACAGGACGTAGTTTCGAATCTGCGAACCCCAGGTGATATCGGTTTTGGGGCCTGCCAGCGCGTCCAATTCCTCCTGGCGGCGCGCCGCTTCGACCTGATATATCCGCGCGCGCAAAATAGAGAGCGCGGCATCTTTGTTTTTGTGCTGGGATTTTTCATTCTGGCAGGTCACGACGATACCAGTTGGCAGGTGCGTAATGCGCACGGCGCTGTCGGTCGTGTTGACTGATTGGCCTCCGGGCCCCGACGAGCGATACACGTCAATGCGCAAATCCTCGTCGCGCAGCTCGACTTCAATGTCATCGGGCAGCACCGGCAGGACGCTGACCCCGGCAAACGTAGTCTGGCGACGCTTTTTGGCATCCGTCGGCGAAATGCGCACCAGCCGGTGTGTCCCCGCCTCGCTGCGCAGCAATCCGTAGGCATTGTGCCCGTGTACGGTAAAGGTCGCGCGGTCCAGCCCAATGGCCTCGCCGGGCACCGCGTCATTTACGTCAACCTTCCAGCCGCGGCTTTCACCGTAGCGCAGGTACATCCTAAACAGCATTTCCGTCCAGTCCTGCGCCTCCAGCCCTCCCTGACCGGGGGTGACGGTGACAATCGCGTCTCCGGCGTCGAATTCTCCGTCAAACCAGGCAGCGATTTCCATCTCGTCCAACTGATGAGTGAGCGCGTCCAGACCTGCCACTACTTCCGCGGCCAGCTCTCCATCGTCAGCGTCGTCTGAAAGCGCCAGCTCATGTGCCGCCTCAAGGTCGCCGAGGTCAGCGCTCATGCGCAAGAAAGCGTCCAGCGCGGCGCGCAGGGCGGAGACCTTTGCCATCGTTTCGCTGGCCTTTTGCTGGTCATCCCAAAAACCGGGCGCGGCAGCCGCCTGTTCCAGACGCGCCAGCTCTGTCTCTTTGCCGGGAAGGTCAAAGGACGCGCCCAGAGCGTCTGCCCGCGCTTTCAGCTCGTTTATGTCTGTCTGTCTGTTTTCCATGTACTGCCTGTTTAACGCTCCTGCCTGTATGCCTGTGTGTGCTATTTCTATTTACCTGCAGCACGGCGGGCATACCATGCCCGCCCTACGGGGTTATTGCCTGGCTATTTATCTTTACTTACTTGCCGTGGCACTTCTTGTATTTCTTTCCGGACCCACAGGGGCAGGGATCGTTGCGACCAACGTTGGCCCAGGGGTCATCCTTGTCCTTGACGACCGTTTTCACGCGACCGCCACCGGCAGCCATAGCTGCCGCTTCGATTTCATCGCCGCCCGGTCCCTGATTAGCCGTAGCTGCCGCGGCAGCAGCTCTCGCCGCCGCGCTGCCAGAACTGCCCGCACCACCAAGGCCCGGGCTGCCCACAACGCCGCTGGCTCCGCCGAAAACCGTGTTCTCGCTGGGAGCCGAATAACTGGCGTTTTCAAACACGGCGGGTTGTTCAGGGACAGCTTCGACCACGATATCTAAGTGCATGAGGGTACGCAGAAAATCTTCCTCGATGGCTTGCACTAATCCGGCAAACATGTCATAGGCTTCGTTTTTGTATTCCACCACGGGGTCTTTCTGTCCCATGGCGCGCAACCCAATCCCTTCCTTCAGATAATCCATCTCTTCCAAATGCTGCATCCAACGCGTATCCAGAACGCGCAACATGACCTGCCGTTCCAGCTCACGCATATTGTCAAGACCTAAGGTCGCTTCTTTCCCGTTGTATTCGTTCAGCGCCAACTCGCTCAACTTCGCAATTAGCGCCTCGGTAGACTCAACCTCAGAAACCGCGTGCCGGGCAACTCCGCGCGCAATGCCAGAAAAATCCTGATACCAACGGGTCAGGCCTTCAATATCCCAGGTTTGTGGGTCGCTCTTCCCCTCGCCGCAGAACTCGGTTACGTTGACGACCACGGTATTGCGCATGGATGACTCGACGCGCCCGTGGATATCTTTGCCATCCAATATGGTGCCGCGCTCCGCATAAATCACCTCACGCTGTTTATTCATAACATCGTCGTATTCCAAGACGTATTTACGCGAAGCAAAGTTCATGGTTTCTACCTGGTATTGAGCATTTTCAACCGCTTTGCTGACCATCTTTGCCTGGATTGGCAAGTCATCGGGAACCTCGGCGCGCGCCATCATAGCGCTGACGCGGTCCATGCGCTCACCGCCAAACAAGCGCATTAAATCGTCTTCCAGCGAGAGATAAAACTGCGACAGGCCCGGATCGCCCTGACGTCCACTGCGTCCCCGCAGCTGATTGTCGATACGACGCGCCTCATGACGTTCGGTGCCAATGACGGCCAGACCACCCGCGGCCACCACCGCCTCGTGTTCTTCAGCGCAGAGCGCCTTCGCCTTTTCCAGCGCTACGGCGCGGTCCTCTTCGCTGGCTTCCTCCACCTCGACGTCTGCCTTATTCAAAAACTCATTGACCAGATAGTCCGGGTTGCCTCCCAAAAGGATGTCGGTACCACGACCGGCCATGTTAGTCGCGATGGTCACGGCTCCCAAACGACCGGCCTGGGCGATGATTAACGCTTCGCGGGCGTGATGTTTCGCGTTTAACACCTCATGGCGCACCCCGCGCTTCTTCAAGAGAAACGACAGGTATTCGCTGTGTTCAATCGAGATGGTACCCAACAGGCAAGGCTGTCCGGCCTCGTGACGTTCCCCAACAAAATCAGCAACCGCCTGGTACTTCGCCTCAACGGTGCGATAGACCAAATCGACGCGGTCATCGCGAATGACGGGCTTATTGGGGGGTATCACCATGACCGGCAGCTCATAAATCTCGCGAAATTCCTTGTCTTCGGTCAGAGCCGTACCCGTCATGCCGGCCAGCTTGTCGTACATACGGAAATAGTTCTGCAAGGTGATGGTTGCCAAGGTCTGGTTTTCTTCGCGTACGGTCACGTGTTCCTTCGCCTCAATTGCCTGGTGCAAGCCTTCACTGTAGCGCCGTCCCACCATAGGACGACCAGTGAATTCATCAACAATCAGCACTTCGCCGTCAGACACCATATAGTCCACGTCCCGCTTGAACAAAAACTCTGCTTTCAGCGCCTGCTGCAGGTGATTGACCAGCTGACCGCTGGGGTCATGATAGATGTCGTCAATACCCAACATGCGCTCAATCTTGCCAATGCCGTGTTCGGTCGGCGCTACCGTGCGCTTGGCTTCATCCAGGTCAAAGTCTTCCCCTTCCACCAGGCGCGGGATGGCCTTAGCGAAATCTTTATAGGTACTGGCCGACTTCGTTCCGGCGCCCGAAATAATCAACGGCGTTCTGGCTTCGTCAATCAAAATTGAGTCAACCTCGTCCACTATCGCAAAATGGTGCCCCCGCTGCACGCGGTTCTCTGCTTCCGTCACCATGTTATCGCGCAGGTAGTCAAAGCCAAATTCGCTGTTCGTCCCATAGGTCACGTCGGCGCTGTAGGCCGGCTTGCGTTGTTCGGGCCGCATTTGCGCCTGTATCAGGCCCACCTTCAGACCCAGAAAGCGGTAAATCTGCCCCATCCACTGGCTGTCGCGGCTGGCCAGATAATCGTTTACCGTGACCACATGGACGCCCTCACTCGACAGCGTGTTCAAATACACAGAAGCCGTGGCCACCAGCGTCTTTCCCTCACCAGTTTTCATCTCGGCAATCTTGCCGTCATGCAGCACCATCGCGCCAATGAGCTGTACGTCGTAGTGACGCTGACCCAGCGTGCGCACGCTGGCCTCACGCACGGCGGCAAAGGCTTCAACCTGCAGGTCATCCAGACTCTCTCCCGCCGCAAAGCGCTCGCGAAACTTCGCCGTCAGAGCAGGAAAGTCCTCATCGGACAGCGCTTGCATCTGCCCTTCCAGCTCGGTTACGCGTGCCACCCGTTCTTCATAGATTTTCAACTGCTTGCCTTCACCCAACGACAGCAGAGATGTCAGTAAATTAGCCATAAGTAGTAGACCGCTTCCTTTCGTATCCGCGAGGGAGAATTGTAGCACAGTGGGGTCGAAGCCTCAGGCCAGACCTCGCCTTAACCTCCCGCAAGTCCCAAACCGAAAGCTCCAACCCCACTACCCACACTGCGACCAGCTTGCGCAGGCTCTCTCTCTTGCCGCCCGACCTCCAAAATCCCGGTCATTTTACCCGTCGCAGATGAGTTCCTTATACAGTCCCCTCAATCGGGCGCTGGGGTCTAGTCCCAGCTCCTCAACCAAATGGAGGCAGCATTTTCGATACGTCAGCAGGGCCTCCTCGCGACGTCCCACCATCGCATAGGCACGCATTGCCAGTTCATACAAGGTCTCATTTTGCGTCTCGCAGGCCAGGGCACGGTTCACGAAAAACAGCGCCCCTTCCCCGTCGCCGCGTTTCAGGCAGAGACTCGCCCCTAACGCCATTGCGTCACAAAACTGCGCGTGGCAACGCGCCCGCGGCTCTTCCAACCAGTCCAGATACAAATCCGCAGGCAACAGTTCGCCACGATACAGACGCGCCACCGCGCGCACATGCCGCAACGCCTCTTCCTCCCGCCCTTCGGCTAGGACCGTGTCGCAGCTACTCAATTCATCTTCAAACAACTGTACGTCCGGCACGACAAGTTCGCGTCGCATGACGCACCTGCCCGATGAAGCGACAAACGCTTCCCGTATCCACAACCGCACGTGTTCCAGACTTTCGGGTAATGCCGCGCTCAATACCCGCAACATAGACGACCAGGCCACATAAAAGTTATTGCGTACGGCCATTGCCGGGCGGCGCGGCCACAGCAGCTCGCACACATAATCCCGCGACAGCTCTTGACCACGGGCGCAGCCCAGCGCCAACAGAATCGTGCGCGCCTTGTTATTGCGCCAATACCCCAAATCCAGCAACTGCCCTTCCGCGCGCAGCTGCAACCCGCCAAACAACGCCAACTCAACCGGACTCTCATCGCTATTCCTGAAACGCAAGGCCCCAACACGCTCAAAACGCCGCCGCAAACGCTGCAATTCCGGCGTCGAAAGGTCGCCGGTTGCAGCCGCAAAGGTTTCCCCAAAGGCGTGATTGTCCAGCAAATCAGTAAGTTCAGGAGTGAGAGCGTCCACACCTGTCGTCTGCAACAACAAAGAGAACAGAGCCCGGTGGGTGAAACACATGAGCGCCAGAAGCAGCACGCAATCAGGCGAATGCAACATGTCCGCATGGCGCGTTAGCAAATTGCGCGCCTGCTCTTCTTTGCCCTCACCCAGTTCACATAAAGCGGCAACCAGCAATCCGAAACTCATCAGGAACCGGTTGTCAGCTGCCAGCGGGTTTTCCTCAATAAGCGGGTTCCCCTCAATATCTGTGTGAACAACCGTCTCTGACACCACCTCGGTAATCAAACGACGCGCGCGCCGACAATCCCCCCGCTGCAGCAAACAAGAGGCCAACAGACAGCGCGCAGCTATCGTGTGTCCACTGCCCCCGCAGGCCGCCAACAAATCGTACAGCTCGTCCGCTATCTGCAAGGCTTCCCGCTCTCCTCCGCAGGCCGCCAACAACAGACCTTGACCAAACAGCAGCGACGCCTGTTCTGACCGGGCATGGCCGTTCATCACACACCCGGTTGTATCCCGCAACACGCGCAGAGCCTGCGACAGGTCGCCGCGGCAAAAGGCGGATACAGCGTGCAGCACTGACAGTTCTGCCGTCGCCAAATCAACGGGCCGCGACGCAGGTCCCAGCACTCGCCGTGCCTGTCGCAATTTTCCCTGCATAAAAAAGGCGGTCGCCAGGCACAGTTTCAATTCCGTCTGACCACGACGCAGCTCTTCATCGCTTCCGGCATCCTGGTCCAACGAGGCTGCCAGCGGCAACAGACACTCGATAACCTCGCTGCTATCCGCCACCATGCGCAGCCGCAAACGACAGGCCAAAGCCTGGCACCACGCTTCCTGGGCGCGTCCTCGCGCACAGGCCGTCGCCTGCAAAGCCCAGGATAGCGCATCTTCATCGTTGCCCGCCGCGGCGCAGGCGCGTACCCCCAGGCGATACTGATGACAGGTTGCCAGTTCAGGACGGCGCTCAATCAAAGCCAGTAACTCGTGGAAACGCGCGACCGCGCGCTGCGGTTCGGACATGGCCAGCAAACATTCGATTTCAAAATCCAGACGATTGCGACGGAGCAGAGGCTCGCGGGAATACTCGCTTTCTAAATCACGCGCGGCGCTGATGGACTGCCATGCTTCAGAATAACGCCGCAAGGTAAAGGCGGCATTTGCATGAACAGGCAAGAGACGCGGCGTCACCAGCAAGGCTTCAGCGCCGACACTGCCGCAGACATCACAGACCCCCTGGGCGATTTTCGGGTCATCCAGCGGCCAGTATACGTCGCCGGAAAGCAGCAGTTTACTGATACCCTGCAAATCCTGCCGCTTCGCAAGACTTTTCAGACGCTTCAGCGCCGCCTTGTCGCCCACCTTCCCCAAAGCAGCAGATACACCCGATTGGACAGCCATGCTATGGTCCCAACTGTCCCCCTGTTCGACAGCGAAAATCCATTGTCCTCATGGCCCGGCGCCAAAGCAATACTTTTGCCACAATTGACAACATTTTTTTGAGCAAGCACGTCCATCCCCGCCCCACACACACCGTAGGGCAAGTTGACTTGTTCAACTTGCCGCTCAACTGGCAGGGTATTGCCAGTTGGAAGGGCCGGTAAGTTGGCAAGCCAACTTACCCTACGAATTTTGGGGTGACCTTATCGTCTGAGTTTTTGATTAAAGCGCCAAACTTCTTGCAGGTCTGGACGTACTCACTCCTTCATTTGGATGAGCTACAATGGACGGCCAGGAGGTTCTTTATGCTGACAATTGCGCACTTGACGAAGACGTATGGCGACAAACGGGCGGTTGACGACTTGTCGATTTCCATTGCGCGGGGTGAAATATGCGGCTTTATTGGTCCTAATGGCGCGGGCAAGACCACGACCATCAAGGCGGTCTGTGGGATTCTGGATTTTGACCGCGGGGAGATTAGTATCGACGGCAAGTCGCTCGCGCGGGAGCCGATTGCCTGCAAAAAGCGCCTGGCCTACATTCCCGATAACCCCGATTTATATGATTTTTTGTCGGGCATTGCCTATCTGAATTTTATTGCCGACACGTACGGCGTGGGCACAGCGGAGCGGAGTGAGCGCGTCCACAGCTACGCTGAACAGTTTGAATTGACCGCTGACCTCGCGCAACCTATCGCCACCTATTCCCATGGGATGAAGCAGAAGCTGGCGCTCATTTCCGCGTTTCTTCACAGGCCGCAACTGCTGGTCCTCGACGAGCCTTTTGTGGGGTTGGACCCAAAGGCGGCGCGGATGGTCAAAGACCTGATGCGTGAACTCTGCGCGGAAGGCGGCGCGGTGTTTTTCTCTACCCATGTGCTGGAAGTCGCCGAAAAGCTCTGCGATACAGTGGCGATTATTCAGGACGGGCGACTCGTAGCGCAAGGGACTATGGATGAGGTGCGCGGTGATTCCTCGCTTGAAACCGTGTTCTTTGAGTTAGCAGAGCCAGAGCGCGCGGCTGATGATTAGAAAGCTGTTCGTCCTCAATATGTTGGCATGGTATGCCAACATCCTTCGGTCAGGGCGGGGCGGAAAGAAACGATGGGCAGGGGCAGAACGTGCCCATGCCCTGCTTGCCGCGCTGCTTATGCTGATACTGGTACTCTCTGTATTCGGTCTGTTTATCGGTCTGTTCTCCACCCTGACGCCGTCCCTCTTTGAAATGGGCTTAGGCTGGCTGTATTTTGCTCTCTTTGCGGTTATCGTATTCACCCTGAGCGTTGTAAGCACAGTTTTTTCAGCGTCGGGAATGATTTTCAGAGCAAAGGATAATGAGCTGCTTCTGTCTTTGCCGATAAAGCCCTCGGCGATTTTGATGAGTCGATTGCTGGTATTCCTTACGACGGAGTATGCGCTTGCGCTGCTGGTTTTTGTGGCGGCGCTCGTGCCGTGGATTGCCAGTGGATACGCTACCGCAGGAGCCGCATGCTGTTTTGTGGCAGCGACCTTATGTTTACCACTCATGGCAACAGCGATTTCCCTGCTATTCGCGTGGCTCCTTAGTCTGATACTGGCGCGTATCCGTTTTAAGAATGCCATTACCCTCCTGGCCTATGGTGGGTTCATACTCCTGTATTACTATCTCTACTCTCATGCGGAGACCTATGTAGGAGAACTGCTGGCGCATGGCGTTGAGATTGCCGAAGCATTTCGCCAGGGCCTGCCGCCGTTCTACCTATTCGGTATCGGGGTCAATGAGGTTCGTATCGTTGCCGTGGCGCAATTTGCACTCTGGGCTGTTCTGCCCTTTGCCGCAGCCGTCGGCCTTTTGAGCATGAATTTCAGAAAAGTGCTTGCGGCGGGGCCTCACGACACTACGAAAGTCGTGTATACAGGACGTCAGCTGCGCACAAGGGTGAGTAGCTCGTTTGTGGCCTTGTTGCGAAAAGAGTTTGCCTACTACCGAAGTCAACCACTGGTTATACTCAATTCATCTACCGGTTCACTGGCTATGATAGTTGGCGCAGTGTACCTTATGGTGAATAGCGCCGCCGTGTTGCCGGTTGTCGCCTCGTTTGCTTCCGTGCCGGTAGACCTGAATCCTGCCCTTCTTGTTGCCATTCTGCTGACAGGGGTTGCCGCCATGAACAACCTCGGCGCAGCGCTTATTTCTCTGGAAGGTAAACAGCTGTGGATTGCACAAAGTATCCCGGTCACAGCGCAGACGGTACTGGCGGCTAAAGTATGCTTTTCTCTGGCAGTGTCCGCGTTGCCTTGCCTGTTTGCCGCCGTCTGTGCCGGTGTTTTGTTGGGCCACACGGTTTCTGATTGGCTACTGCTTTTGGTGCTGCCCCAGGCTTTTATCGCGTTGTCAGCGACGAGTGGACTGGCAATTAACCTGCGCTTCCCCAAGCTCAACTGGGTCAATGAAATGTCTGTGGTAAAACGGGGCGCGGCGCCAATGATTACCTTGTTTGGCGGAATGGCGGTCATTGGCGGGCTTGCTCTGCTGTATGCTTTCCTTCTTGTGGAGGCGCTGCCTGTGCAAACGTACCTGTGGTTATGCGCGCTATTTTTTGCGATTGGAGCCGCCTTCCTCTACGCATGGCTCATGAAGTCCGGCGCAAGTATATTCGCAAACCTAACCGTATAGCGACAAGAAGCAGGACACACTGAAACGGGATTGGTGTCGAAATACTCTTGATTATGGGGAAAGTTATTTTTATTTTGGGTTGAGAGTTTTTGACGGGGCTCTTTGCCAGAGAGTGCTGAAATTGCCTCTTGCACCTCAACACGGACTTCGATACTATGGATACTCGCGCGGACGTGGCTCAGCTGGTAGAGCACGACCTTGCCAAGGTCGGGGTCGCGGGTTCGAATCCCGTCGTCCGCTCCATGTAAGTAACGCCCTCACGGGATTCGAACCCGTGAGGGCGCAACGCGACGGCTAGGAGCGTTGCGGTCCGAGCGTAAGCGAGGTCACCGCGGGTTGCGCAAAGCGCAAGACGCGCGAATCCCTTACGTCCGCTCCATGGTTTTTTTTGGGGGTTGGCATAACGCCGCCCCTTTTTTGACAGTGTGTGTTTGGATACGATGGCGATGTGGCCAAGTGGTAAGGCAGAGGCCTGCAAAGCCTTTATCCCCGGTTCGAATCCGGGCATCGCCTCCAAACGTTGTGCGCAACTCTTGTCGGAGTGGCGGAACGGCAGACGCGCCAGGTTGAGGGCCTGGTGCCCCGAAGGGGCGTGAGGGTTCAAATCCCTCCTCCGACACCAATTTGTTTCAGTGTGATCCACTTCCCGCAAAAAGTTCCCTTGCTCTTAGAAGGATTTGAACCCGTGAGGGCGCAACGCGACGGTTAGGAGCGTTGTGGTCCGAGCGTAAGCGAGGTCACCGCGGGTTGCGCAAAGCGCAAGACGCGCAAATCCCTCCTCCGACACCAATTTGTTTCAGTCCGTCCCCACCCCCTGTATGCTGCCACCACCATTTTTCAAACGCTCATCATCCATTG
>JAIRWZ010000008.1 GCA_031268615.1 Actinomycetes bacterium
ACAAAGCTGGTCCCGGTCTGCGTTCCCGTTCCCGTTTCAGCTCCAACCTCAGTCTCCCCAGTGTTGCGGCGTATCTTCGGCCAACTACTCTGGTCGGCTCTCTCTCCGGGCGCGTCACAGTCCAGCTCGACCCGGACCGCCGCTCCCCGTCCCATGCCGCTGGCCACAACTGCCGCCGACAGCGCGTTTGCCGCAATGGAGTACAGCGCCATGCCACGTCCGTGAACACCCCAGCGGTCAGTGCGCATCGTTTCCAATTTGCTCGTCACTCGTGGTTCAAAAACACGCGTCATCATTGACGTCGGAATGCCTGTGCCATCATCAATAACGGTCAATCCCCGTCGCGCAACCTGACCCTGACCGGTTTCTGCTTCCCGCGTTTCCGTCGCCGTTGCCACAAACAGCCGCCGCGCGGCAGCATCACGCGCGTTGCGCAGCAGCTCAATCAGCACATCCTCACTACACCGGATATCGTGTCGAGCCTGTCTGCGCTCGGCCTCTGAAACATTCAGACGCACAAAACCCGCGCCTAAATCCTCCTCAACCGCCAAGGCCTGCTCGCCAGCAACCTCAGCCACGAATTGAAGCAGACTGCTATCAGTCACGCGGCGCCCACCCGTAGTCGCTCATTGCCCATCAGCTACGCGTTCGTTGCCCATCGGTCATTCGTCAGCCGTTCGTCCTGTACCAGACATGCATGCGCCTGTTATTTGGCGTAATCGACAGCGCGACTTTCGCGCAGGACCAACACCTTAATCTGACCGGGGTATTCCAACTCAGCCTCAATTTCTTTGGCAATATCGCGGGCCAGCACCACTGCGTCAGCGTCGCTGATAGTCTCTGGCTCAACCATGACGCGAATCTCGCGACCGGCTTGCATGGCAAAGGTTTTTTCCACGCCTTTGTGCGCGTTGGCCACTGCTTCCAGCTTTTCCAGACGCTTCACGTAGGCTTCCAGGGTCTCGCGTCGCGCACCAGGTCGCGCCGCAGAAATCGCGTCAGCAGCCATCACCAAAACAGCTTCTACCGACGCTGGTTCAACATCGCCATGATGTGACTCGATAGCATGGACTACTGACGGCGGCTCGCCAAAACGACGCGCCAAATCCGCGCCAATCACGGCATGCGGTCCCTCAATCTCGTGGTCAATGGCTTTGCCCAGATCGTGCAACAGACCCGCACGCTTGGCCAGCGCTACATCAGCGCCCAGCTCCTCGGCCATCACGCCCGCCAGCCAACTGACCTCCAGAGAATGGTTCAACACATTCTGGCCATAGCTCGTGCGATAACGCAGCCGTCCTAAGGTCCGAATGATTTCGGGATGCAGGTTGTGAACTCCCGCATCAAAAGAGGCTTGCTCGCCAGCCTGCTGGACTTGCTCGGCTACCAGAGCTTCCGCCTTATTAAACATCTCCTCAATACGTGCCGGATGAATCCGCCCGTCTGAAATCAGCGTCTCCAGCGTAATGCGTCCGACTTCACGTCGCACCGGGTCAAAGGATGAAATCACGACCGTCTCAGGCGTGTCGTCAATTACCAGATTGATACCCGTAATCTGTTCAAAGGCGCGAATGTTGCGCCCCTCGCGCCCAATCAGTCGGCCCTTCATGTCATCGCTGGGAATCTGCACAACCGACACGGTATTCTCGCTCGTTTGATCGGCGGCAATGCGCTGGATGGCCAACGAGACAATGTTGCGCGCCCGTTTGTCAGCTTCTTCTTTTGCGGCAGCCTCGCTCTCGCGAATCAGCGCCGCGGCGTCTCGCTTGACGTCCTCGGCAATGGAGGCCAACAGCTCGGTTTTGGCCTCCTCCGGCGACATTTGCGCAATGCGTTCCAGCTGCACCAGCGCCTCGCTCAAGGCCTCGTCCAGCTCGCCTTCCCGTTTGGTGATTTGACCCTGCGCCGACGAGATTTGATGCTCACGTTTATCCAAAGTTTCCGCTCGCCGGTCAATGGTCTCCTCGCGTTGCGACAGACGGTTTTCCAACGCCGTAATTTCTTTGCGGCGCGACTTCGCGTCCACCTCTTCGTCTTGTTTCATCTTGATGATTTGGTCCTTGGCCTCCAGCAGCGCTTCCTTTTTCAGCGTTTCGGCCTGTTTCTCCGCATCACGTACTACACGCTCGGCATCTTCCGCAGCCCGAGTCGCCTTCGCGTTGACCACAAATCGATCCAACACGAATCCGACCACAGCCGCCACAATTGCGACGACCGCGGCGATTCCATAACTTATCATGGATCCGTCCTCCTTTGTACCATAACGGCCTCAAAATCAATAATCGTGGATGAATTGCCCGAAATCACCGGATAGACCCAGTAGCACGCGCATGAGCTGTGCTTTTATCGCTCAGTGTAACAACAAATCACGCAGCCCCATCTATTCCAGCGGCCATGCCGCGAACAATCCAAACCATGTGTATGGTACCAGAAGAGGAGTGAGTACGTCCATACCTGCACTGTGCGGGCAAGGCACTGTCGTATCGAGCGAAAACGCCGGTACGGTGGCAAGCCAACATACCCTTTGATGCCAGTTCCGACTTGTGGGCTTATGCTGTGGTTTTTACGAGCAGGTTGATAGCGGCAGTGATTGTGTGCTGGCGCACCTCATCGCGGTTTCCGGCAAAGTGGTATCTTTGCTCAATGCTTGCGCCTGGCGCGCTCACCGCAATCCACACCGTCCCGACCGGTGTCTGTGCACTGCCCCCGCCGGGTCCGGCCACGCCACTCACCGCAACAGCGACCTCAACGTCAAAGCGTTGACGCACGCCCGCAGCCATAGCTGCTACCACTTCACGCGATA
This sequence comes from Actinomycetes bacterium, assembly GCA_031268615.1. Taxonomy (GTDB): domain Bacteria; phylum Actinomycetota; class Coriobacteriia; order WRKU01; family WQUG01; genus JAIRWZ01. Next base: position 2,804 of record JAIRWZ010000008.1, read on the forward strand.
CTACGCCATGTTGAGCGATAACTGCGGGTGGCACTCCCAATTGTCGCGTTTTCTGTTCGCTTTGGTACGCAATAACGCCACCCGCGAACCACTCACTGCTACCCGGCACTGCGGTCAGCGCGGCGCCGATACCACCGCCCGTCAACGACTCGGCAGTGGCTATCCGCCAGCTGTGAGAGCGCAGCGCCTCTAACAGGGCATGAATGGACGTACTCACTTCGTTAATTCCAAGGTCCCCGCAAAATTTCCGTACTTTTTCTGAAGTAGTCAACCATCGACCAGAGCGTCAATATAACGGCAATGCTCATGATGAACCAGGCAAGCGAGGCAAATCCATCCGCAATCCAGGGGGTGAGGCTGCCAAATATGTTGGTCGAATCCTTGACGATGAACAGCACGATGGCGATGTCCTGAAACGTCGTTTTGGCCTTGCCCAAGCGTGAGGCGGCAATAATCATGCCTTCGGCTGACGCAATCATGCGCAGGCCCGATACCACAAATTCCCGCGCGATGATAACGAGCGCAATCCAGGCGGGCAGCGCGTTCATCTGTACCAACGCCAAAAGCGCGGCGGTGACCAGCAGTTTATCGGCCAGTGGGTCAATGAAGGTGCCGAAGGTCGTGACCTGATTGCGCTTGCGCGCCAGATAGCCGTCAACGGCGTCGGTGGCAGACACCAGAGTAAAGACCGCGGCGGCAATCCAGGGGCGCAGCGCAAACAGAGGACCCGAGTCAGCAAAAAGTGTCGGCCAGCTGGACATCAACGCAACCAGAAAAAGGGGGATAGCCAGAATGCGTGCTAAGGTGACGATATTTGCAGCGCCTAAATTGCGCAGGGGATTTGACTTCGTTTTGGGCTCAACCAAGAGGTTCGGCCTCCAGGTCGTAGAGGATGCTGTCCGTGATACGCACCGGGAGCACCTGTCCGACGAACAG
>JAIRWZ010000022.1 GCA_031268615.1 Actinomycetes bacterium
ACAGTGAACATTCCGCGATATTTCAGTGCCTGCAAGGAGAACCTCGCGCAGCGCTGACCCGGATTTGGCTGACGGCTTCGGGCGGGCCTTTCCGGGGACTTACGCGCGCGCAACTGGCAGCGGTGACCGCCGCCGACGCGCTGGCACATCCGACCTGGCTGATGGGTCCGAAGATTACCGTTGACAGCGCAACGTACATGAATAAAGGACTGGAAGTCATCGAAGCACATCACCTCTTCGACCTCGACTACGACTGCATTGACGTGCTGATTCAGCCACAGTCCCTGATTCATTCCATGACAGAGTTTGCTGACGGCTCGGTAAAAGCACACCTGGGGGCTGCCGACATGCGCGTCCCGATTCAGTACGCCCTGTCCTGGCCGGACCGCTGGTCTTCTTCGGTGCCCCCGGTAGACTTTCGGCTTCGGGAGGGGCTGGACTTCGGCGCGCCGGACACCGACACCTTCGCTTGTCTGACACTGGCGCTGGCAGCGGGTCGCGCGGGCGGCACCGCGCCTGCTGTGCTGAACGCCGCAAACGAGGTTGCAGTCGCCGCGTTCCTTGCTGGGAAATGTGGCTTTCTGGATATAGAAGGCGCGGTGTCCGCGACGATGGACGTACTCGCTTCAAAATGTGAGCCGGTGCAATCCTTCGAGCAATTGCGGGAAGTTGACAGTCGGGCAAGAAAATACGCCCTCGGCTGGCTAAAACGCTAAACTAAAGCGGTGTCCTTTCCGCAAAAAAAGGAGACATAACAAAGCTCCGGGACGCGGGGTGGCGTGTTTTGACAAAAGCGACCTGACGAAGCGGTCTACAGAGAGGCAGCTATATGAACGTGATACTCCCAATTTTTTGGGGAATAATAACCTTATCGCTGATTGTAGTGGCGCACGAAGGCGGGCATGCTTTGGCGGCGCGCGCCGTCGGCCTGGAGGTCAGCGAGTTCATGATTGGTCTGCCGGGGCCAAGCATTACGAAGAAAATCGGGCGCACGACCTTTGGGATTACCGCCATTCCTTTCGGGGGCTATGTGCGCGTACCGGCGCTGGAAGGCGAGGCCGAAAACGGACTGGCCGCAGAACTGGGCGCCGGAGAGTTGAGCGAGGAAGCGCGCGCGGTGCCTGCCTGGAAGCGTATCGTCGTGCTGTCAGCTGGCGTGGTTGTCAACTTGGTTCTCGCGCTGACGATTTTCACCCTTGTTCTGACGCTGTGGGGGGTTCCCACTGACCGCGGCTATCTGAATCCGCAGCCTGACGCTCCCGCGGCACGGGCAGGAGTGCGCGCCGGTGACAAAGTCGTCTCTATCGACGGAAAGGCGGTGGCGGATTTCGACGCGCTGGTTGTGGCGGTTGATGCCCACAAGGTAGGGGAACAGCTGACACTGGTCGTGTCGCGCGCAGGACGCGAACTGCCCGCGATGACCATCACGTTGGCACGCCACCCCGACGCCGACAGCGCTTCGGGCAACGCTTCGGGCAACGCTTCGGGTAGCGCCGACGGCTCCGACAATACCGACCGCGCCGACGACACTTCGGGCAACGCCGACGACCCCACCACTGGCACGGACGACGCAGCCTATCTGGGCGTCAGCCCCCGCTACGTCAACGTGCGCCTGTCGCTGCCACGCGCCGCCGCTATGTCTTTCAATTATCTGACCCTGACGGCTCGCGGCATTCTGAACCTGTTTCGCCCCTCAACCTTTAGCAGCACGGTCAGCCAAAGCTCCAGCGTCATCGGTATCGCCGTTATCGCCGCCGACGCAGCCGCAGCCGGCCCCATGCAATACGCAACCCTGATAGCTGCCATCTCGCTCTCGTTGGGGCTGATGAACATTCTGCCCATTCCGCCTCTGGATGGCGGCAAGATTCTCATCGAAATCATCCAACTCATCATTCGCCGTCCGCTGAAACAAAACATCGTGATTGGCGTCTCGCTGGTAGGGTTCGGCCTGTTGGCGGCCTTCATGGTATTCGTCATGTATAACGATATCGCCAGGCTCTTCCAATGACCTCCGCGCGCACGGTTTCTGTGGGAGGAGTGGACCTGGGTGGCGGCGCGCCAGTCCGCGTCCAGTCCATGCTCAACACCGGGCCTCACGAGGTGGCGGCGGCCCAAGCGCAGATTGCAGAGCTGGCTGACGCGGGTTGTGAACTGGTGCGAATCGCCGTTCCACAGGCAGATTCTCTTCCTTTTTTACGTGAGTACGTCCAGACCAGCCCCCTGCCCGTGATTGCGGACATTCACTTTGACCACCGTCTGGCTCTGGGCGCGATTGAAGCCGGAGTCGCCAAGTTGCGTATCAACCCCGGCACCATGGGGGACTGGGCAAAGGTTGACGCCATCATTGACGCGGCGGGTCAAGCGGCCATTCCCTTGCGCATTGGGGTCAATGCCGGCTCGCTGGCCGCTGAAGTTGCCGAGTACCGCGACCTGTCGCTGGCAGAAAAATTGGTTGAAAGCGCGTTGTCCTTTCAGCGCCATTTTGAAGAGCGCGGTTTTTACGACATCGTGCTGTCTGTCAAAGCCTCGTCAGTACCGGTGACCATCGCTGCCTACCGCGACCTTTCTCATCGCAGTCCCTATCCACTGCATATCGGGGTGACCGAAGCGGGAACGGCCGGGACCGGCAGCATTAAAAGCGCGGTGGGATTGGGAACCCTGTTGGCCGATGGCATAGGGGATACCTTACGGGTGTCGCTGACGGCTGACCCGACCGCCGAAGTAGCGGTTGCCTGGGACATTCTGGCAGCGCTTGACCTGCGCCGCCGCAGTCCGGAACTCATTAGCTGTCCGACCTGCGGTCGCTGTCAGGTTGACCTGATACCGGTTGCCGCAGAGGTAGAGGCAGGTTTGGACGCGCTCGCTCAACAATATCCGCAGGCTGCTGGGCTGAAGGTGGCCGTTATGGGCTGTGTGGTGAATGGACCCGGCGAGGCGCGTGAAGCCGATTTCGGTATTGCCGCCGGTCGTGGTCGCGGTCGGATTTTCGCGCAGGGTCAGCCTCTGCATACCGTTCCCGAATCCGAGCTTGTCGCAGCCCTGCTCGACACCATCAAAAAAAGTTTTTGATTTTGTAAAATTACTAGTGTGATGGTGGGCATTTCTGTCGTCTTAATAGGTGGAACGACCGACATTGCTGACGCAAGCAATGGGAGCCGACAGGAGGAAAGGATATGCGCAAACACGCAGGTAATTCCGACTTGAGGCCCGCCGACTGATGTAAGAAGTGCAATTTTTCGTAAGGACGCCTTTCGGCGTGTTGTGCCGATTGGCGTCCGCCCACCACCAGTAACCGACCGGACCGCAACGGGGCGCTGTAAAGCATTGCCTCCCGAGCATCGCCTCGGCGGCTTCGCAAGGTTAATGCAGGTTTTCGCTGATTAGATTTGCTTGTCGTATTTAGTGCATTTATTTGGGAAAACCTGCATTTCTATGTCAAGAATTGGCCTTTGAATTTGTCAGTTTGTCACAGTTAGCGCAGAACTAAGCTTTTCCTCACTTTTTGCGACGTGAGCTATTGCCCTGTGCCGTAAGCCATTTTTAAAGTTAGCGCAGGTTGGCTTGATGCCCGACTATTAAGTTGTTATGTGCGAGCAGTCACTTATCAGTTACTTACTTCAACAAATCCGCTCTCAGGTGTACGTCACTGGGTGAGATGGTGATAATACCTAAGACATCTAACAGTCCCTGTCCCCATGTCTGTTGGGCCTTCTCTAGCGGCCTGGTCCTGTCAGCTCTCATAAGTGAGTTAATGTGAGAGGCAATTTTATA
>JAIRWZ010000028.1 GCA_031268615.1 Actinomycetes bacterium
GCACAGCGCCACGGCACAGCTGCCGACTAATGCGCGACGCACGCCAACGCTCCCATGCGTCCGCACACCCCGCCACTGGCGCGATACGAAAAAAACCGATTCGCGCACAGCACGGTTGACTGACCCAAAGAACTCATCCTCCCCTGTTGCACGCCCGCCTGAACGAGCGCCGCGCGCACTGTCTCTGCCAAATCAAAACGAACGCACAACCGTCCGTCTGAACCCCTTATCTGCCGACCTTCAATTGTAGGAAAGGCCCGCGCGAATTGCAACCAAAGGTCCTCGGAAACCACAAAGCTTTCCGCTCCGATGTAGGGACCAATCAGCGCATGCAGGTCAGAAGGCGCTACGCCATACTGGTGAGTGAGTGCGTCCACACCAGCCCCCGCGATATTGTGTAAGCATCCCTTCCAGCCCGAATGCAGGACGGCGATACAGGGCCGGGGCGTCGTCGCCCACAACATAACGGGCACACAGTCGGCAAAACAAAGGAGCAAGGGCTGTCCGGGCGTGGCGGTTACCAGACCATCGGCCTCTGTGCCGCTGCTGTCCACCTCCGACGGCGCGGATTCGGAGGAGTCGATGACTACTACCCGCGTGCCATGGACCTGGGTGACGAGCGGCAATTGGCGCACAGCGCGGCGTCCCAAACCTGCCGCTTCACACAGGCGCTCACGATTTTCGGTGACAGAGGTCGGGTCGTCGCCCACGGCCAGCCCAAGGTTCAAGCTGTCATAGGGGCCTGTGGACACACCGCCGCCGCGCTCGCTGAACGCGGTAAAAATCCCCGCCTCGGCAGCGGCGGGGTCGGTCCAGAAAGAGAGGTCATGGGTCGTTATTCGTTTCAGCTCTGTGTTCATCTACCTCGAGCTTTCTCTCGTTTTCCTGATGTCTCTGTAACTCTCCCCAACTCTCCCCAAGATACGAAGCGGACCCTATGGCGGCGAGGTCGCTCCGTCGTCGCCATAGGGTCCAAACTGCTGTGTAGGACTAATTATACGGTTCATATATCAAATTGCAAGCACACGGAGAAAAATTATTGAGAAAATTCCACGGATGCCGGTTAGGTCATTCATTCGTAACGTTAGTAGCTTCGTTTCTTCAAAAAGTCCGGAATGTCAATGTCGCCATCACCCAACGGCTCGAATTTTGGGATTACCCCGGTGCCGCCGCTTTCGCCATTCATATCTATATTCATGGCGCCCTGCGAAGCCGCTTTCTTTTTGCCCTGCCCGGAAAAGCCGGTGGCAATGACCGTTACGCGAATGGCGTCGCCCAGTGCGTCGTCAATGACGGCGCCAAAGATGATATTGGCGTCAGGCGCTGCCGCATTCGCCACAATTTCTGCCGCTTCGCTGGCCTCCAGCATACCCAAATCACTGCCGCCTGAAATCGAAAGAATAATGCCGTCGGCGCCCTGAATGGAAGATTCCAACATGGGGCTGGAGATGGCTGCTGTGGCGGCATCGTTTGCGCGACTGTCACCGGAAGCAACGCCAATGCCCATGAGTGCGCTACCCGCGTCCTGCATGATGGTGCGTACATCGGCGAAGTCCAAGTTAATCAAACCCGGAACCGTGATTAAGTCCGTAATGCCCTGCGTGCCCTGACGCAAAACATCATCGGCGTAGCGGAAGGCGTCAAGCATGGAAGTCTTTTTCTCGGCCGTCTGCAGCAAGCGGTCATTGGGAATGATAATCAGGGTGTCAACTTTCTCTTTCAAAAGTTTGACGCCTTCGTCAGCCTGCGTGTTGCGTTTGCGCCCTTCAAAACCAAAGGGTCGCGTGACGACGCCAACGGTCAAAGCGCCAATTTCCTCCTTGGCAATTTCGGCGATAATCGGTGAAGCGCCGGTCCCCGTTCCCCCTCCTTCGCCCGCCGTAATGAAGACCATGTCGGCGCCTTGCAGCGCCTCGCGAATCTCCGCGCGATTTTCCTCTGCTGCCTGTGCCCCGATTTCCGGAACAGCGCCGGCGCCTAAGCCTTTCGTCAGATTCACGCCGATATGTACTTTATAGTCCGCGTCCGACATCAGCAGAGCCTGCGCATCGGTGTTAATGGCGATGAACTCGACTCCCTTGACGCCGGCCTCAATCATGCGGTTAATAGCATTGGTGCCGCCGCCTCCGACGCCGACGACCTTAATCACCGCAAGGTAGTTTGCTCCCGTATCCAGCATAGTTCCGGTCCACCTTTCTTTGTCACCTCAACCATAAACCCTCAAGTTAGAGTTTAGGTTCAGGGCGTGGTCATAACGGAGTATCCTCGCACGTCAACATTGTTGCTTCAAGTCAGAGAGGGAAATTAGCCTCAAGTTTCACTTGAGAGTTTTAGAAAAGTCCAGCATATGTGGTGTATCCAGAGAAAAACTAATTGTGACCCGTTACCTGTTTGTCATTGACTGAGCCCACGCCAGATGGGATGTTCAACGCTGCGCACGTTGATTAACACGACCTTTCCTTTTTGTTCAGCCAAGACCTCGCGCACTATTTTATCCTTCGTGGCAATGTCATCCGCGCTGCCGATGTCAATCTCAATACCGTCCTTGGTACGCAGGCTGGTCCGCACTACGTCAGGCGCCTGTAGCTCAACTACTTCGGCAGCGAGCGAAGAACTCAGGCCATTGAGAATCGCCAAGGCATTGCGTAAAATGGCAGCACGGTTTTTGTCGCCTGCCGTCGGTTGCAAGCCTTCAATGCCCGTAACCGCAATAAGACCGGAGGTCTCTACTGAAAATTCCGGAAAACTCCCTTGAGGGTCACTGGCTATGCCAGCCGTCGTGTCCCAGGACGCCAGCCAGACGCCGTCGGCTGCCAACAGCCAGCGCTCTCCGTCCTCCAGCTCAACGAAAGCGATAGGCTGGCGCAGCGTCAGATGAAGTTCCACCGTGCGTGGCAGCTTTCGACTAATATCGACCGCTTCAATCCAGGGATCGCGCAACAGACGCGTACGCACACCCTTTTTGTTCAGCAGCAGCGTCGTTTCTCCTTTAGGAATGGCGGCCAGACCTTTAATGTCGCTTGCGGGAAGGGGACCTGCGCCAACAACTTCGATTGTACTCACCTCAAAAAAAGGAGCGTGCAGCACCGTGATGACAGCCCACACCACTAGTCCCGCGGCTATCAAAATCCCGACTGCCAGCGCTAGCTGACGCGCCAGCCCCAGACGACGGCGTTTCTCGCGCTCCCGCTGTTTTTGTTGGGTCTTGCGTTCAGTCTGGCTCAGAGGCTGGCGTGCTCGCCCCTCCGTATGCTGCCCTCTGCTTCGTGTACGCTGAGGGCTCTCCTCGCCAGTACCCCTACCTTTTCCTTTGCCCTTGATTTTGCCTTTACCTCTACCAGCGCCTGTGCTTTTGCTCCCGGATGGCTCTTCTCCGGGTTGAAGCGGCAGGCTGCGTGTCGGACGATAGGTCGGAGGCAAGGCAACGCGGGGTCTCTTGGACGCGCGCAGACGCAGCTCTGGCTCGGTGCTGTCAGAGCTTGCGCGTGGGCGTGCTGCGTCACCGTCGCGCTGTCCACGCACCGTCCGCCGACTCTGTCGTCGGCGTGTAGTGGCGCTTTCTTCGGTCCTCCTAGAGGAGGACTTCGAAGAATTTGACTTCCGTCTTGAGGACGATGCCACGTTCCCTCTCTACTTTCTCTTGTGCCAACCGTATTAGCGCGACGACATCAGCTGCCGTAGCC
>JAIRWZ010000057.1 GCA_031268615.1 Actinomycetes bacterium
GCCAACTCGTCGGCTTTCGCGGGGTCTTTGGCCAGATTCCAGGGCGCGCGGTTTTCCAGATAGCGATTCGTCGCTTTCACCAAATCCCAGATGGCCTCCAGCGCGTCCGCATAGGCAAAGGCGTCCATAGCCGTCTCAACCCGCGCGTACAGGCCCTCGGCAATGCTGCGCAGTTCGGCGCCTTCGGCGTCCGCAGAATCCCCCACAAGCCCGTCGCTTTCTTCGTCCCCCGCACCCGCCGGTACCCGTCCCTCGGCATACTTTCCCACCATGTTGAACAGGCGCGAGATCAGGTTACCCCAATCATTAGCCAAATCCCCGTTGTAGCGCTGCACCATCGCCTCGTCGCTGATACTGCCATCCTGCCCAAAGTTCACGTCGCGCAGGAAATAGTAGCGATAGCCGTCCACGCCAAAACGCGCGGCCAGCTCTGTCGGAGACGCCGCATTGCCCTTCGACTTTGACATCTTTTCACCGCGCGTCAACAAAAAGCCGTGCGCAAAGACACGCTGTGGTATCGGTAGGCCCACCGCGTGCAGCATGGCTGGCCAGATGACGCAGTGAAAACGAATGATGTCCTTGCCAACGAAATGAATCTGCGCCGGCCAGCGCCAGGCGAATTCTGCGTCCCGGTCAGGGTCGGCGTAGCCCACCGCCGTCAAATAGTTAATCAGCGCGTCAAACCACACGTACATAGTATGGCTTTCGTCCCAGGGCAGCGGAATCCCCCACTTGACGTTCGCGCGCGAAATCGACAGGTCGTGCAAACCGCCGCGCACAAACGACAGTACCTCGTTGCGGCGCGTATCCGGCCCAATGAAATCGGGATGGCGCTCGTAAAACTCCAGCAACCAGTCCTGATAAGCCGACAGTCGGAAGAAATAGTTGTCCTCGGTAACGTAGCGCAAAGGCCGTCCACACTCCGGACAAAGCGGGGGGTCTAAACGGCGCGCCTCGACATCGTCAACGTCGCCGGTCTGGACGTACTCACTTCCCTCCAAATCGCTCGCGGCCCAATAGGTCTCGTCAGGCAGGCAATACCAACCCTCGTAGCTGCCACGATAGATGTCGTCGCTGTCATACAGCCGCTGCGCCAGCGCGCGCACGGCGCGGGCGTGGTCGGCGTCAGTCGTGCGAATGAAGCGGTCATTGCTGATGTTCAGCAACTGCCAGGTATCAAGAAAAGAGGAAGCGAGCGCGTCCACCCATGCGGCTGGGTCGTGGTTGTTGGCCGCCGCTGCTTCCGCGACTTTTTGCCCGTGTTCGTCCAGGCCGGTCAGAAACAGAACGTCGTGACCTTGCTGGCGGCGGTAGCGCGCCATCGCGTCGGCGGCGATGGTGGTGTACGCCGTTCCCAGATGGGGGGCGGCGTTGACGTAGTAGATGGGGGTCGTCAGGTAGTACGACGTTTTATTGGTCGGCGTGGTCATGCAATAAACTCCTTCATGCCTGGTCGGTCGTCGGTTGCGGCGTGCGCGGCGTCGCGCATACTGGTAGTCGTGTATGATTGTAGCTTATTTACCGGACAGATTATCGTTGGACGCTCGCTTGGTTGGTTGGGGCAGCGTTTTGTAGGGACACCTTCCGACCCGTAAGGGGCGGTTGGTGTCCGCACACAGAAGGGATTTTACGAGAATGACAAAGACAGCGGTGTTGGTTATTGACGTGTTGGACGACGCGGTACGCGGAAAGTTGGCTGGTGTGCGTGCGCAGGGCATTATCGCACCGATTAAGCGGCTGCTGGACGCGGCGCGTGCAGCGGAGGCGCCGGTTGTCTATTGCAACGACGCACATTTAGTGGGTATCGACCACGAGCTGGAACTATGGGGACCGCACTGCCTGGCTGGGAGCGCTTCGGCTGCTGTGTACGGTGAAGTGGCGCCTGCAAGCGGCGACTACGTGGTGGAAAAGCGACGCTACAGCGCCTTCTTCCAGACGGGGCTGGCATTGTTGCTGAAAGAGCTGGAGGTCGAGCGACTGGTACTGGTCGGCCTGTTTACCAACATTTGCGTTGAGCATACCGCCGCTGACGCCTACTTTTGGAACTACCAGCTGGTGGTACCGGCTGACGCGGTACAGGCCATCACCGACGCCGATCAGGACAGCGCCCTGGAACGCATGCAGGCCTTGTACGCCGCCGACATTACCACCGTTGACGCCGTCGCGTTCTGACTGTTTGCGTTTTGAGGGGAGAAATCCGCAGGTCTGGACGTACTCACTTCTTCCCTATTTGTCCGGCGGCTGATGACTGGTGTATTTTCAAGTATTCTGCTGGTGTATTTTCAAGTTCCGTGCGGAAAGGCTAAGGATATCTAAAGACCACTACTGTATCGGTTTCACTAACGGGTTTCAACAAAGTTTTTGAAAGTTCCCGCTACGGTTCGGAATTACTTTACAATACTTAAGCATGAGCTTACGCTTTTTCGATACCAGAGGACTGGACGATTGCCGTCCTACCTATTCGGAAGTCATCATCGCCGGTCTGGCGGACGGCGGAGGTCTGTATCTGCCGGAGGCCCTACCCCATCTGACGCTGGCTGACATCGACGCGCTGGCCAGTCTGCCCAGCTACGCCGCCCGCGCAACCCGCGTCTACGACGCCTTTGATATCGACTTTAGCCACGACGAAATCGCCGCCATCATGCGCGAGGCCTACGGGTCACAGTTCGATGACCCGGCCATCACGCCGATTCGACCGCTGGGGGATGGACGTACTCACTTATTAGAACTGTTCCACGGCCCAACCAGCGCGTTCAAAGACCTGGCCTTGCAGTGTATGCCGCGCTTTTTTTCTGCGGCAATCGACCGCCAGCGCGCAACGGGACAGATGAGTCGCGACATGTTGATTCTGGTTGCGACCAGCGGGGATACGGGCAGCGCGGCCCTGGCGGGTTTCGCCGACCGGCCGCACACTAACATCATCGTGTTCTACCCCGCCGACGGGATTTCGGACGTGCAGCGTCGCCAGATGACCGCGCGACCCGGCGCGAACCTGGGCGTGTTCGCCGTGACCGGCAACTTTGACGACTGCCAGCGCGCCGTCAAGCGCGCTTTCGAGAACCGGGGCTTTGCCACCTGGCTGGACCTGGACGAGGGGCTGCAGTTTTCCAGCGCCAATTCCATCAACTGGGGGCGCCTGATGCCGCAGATTGTCTACTACCTTAGCGCCGTGGCGGATTTGCGCCGGGGTGGGGTCCTGCGCGATGGCGGAGTCGTTGATATCTGCGTCCCCACCGGCAATTTTGGCAACATTTTGGGAGCTTGGCTGGCGAAACAGATGGGCGCGCCCATCGGACGGCTGCTCTGCGCCAGCAACGAAAACAACATTCTGGCCGACTTTCTGGCGACGGGTGTGTATGACACGCGCGGTCGCGCGTTTCGCGTCACGACCAGCCCGTCGATGGACATTTTGGTGTCGTCAAATCTGGAACGGCTGCTGTACTATATGGCGGGAAGTGAGCGCGTCCAGACCTGGATGTCCGAGTTGGCAGAAGACGGCGTGTTTTCTGTCGGCGATGAGGCGCTGAAACGTCTGCGCGGCGATTTCATCGGAGGTTGGGTGTCGAACGAAGACACGTTGACGACCTTGCGCGAAACCTACGAGCAGTACAGCTATCTGGCTGATCCGCACACCGCCGTCGCGCTGAAAATGGCGCGGGATTACCTGCGCAGTGGCGGCGACGAAGGGGGCGCGGACAACCCGATGTTGGTCGTGTCTGCCGCGCACTGGGCAAAGTTCGCGCCCAATGTCACGCGCGCCTTGACGGGCACGCCTCCCGGCGAGGACGTGGACGAGCCGTACGGGTCAATGGGTGGCTTTGACCTGACGCGCGCGATTCACGAGACACTGGCGCCAAAGGCCAGCGACGTGCCCGCCAACCTGTGCGCGACTGAATACGCCAAGGAACGCTTCCGCACGGTCATTGAGAGTGACGAGGCCAGCGTCGAAGCCGCCGTCCGGCAGTGGCTGGATTCCCAAAATTAACTACGGACACCATACTTTTTCTGCTATAATACGGTCAGAAAAATAGTATCTCTTTAAGGAGGAGCTATGCAGATAAAGGCCTCAACAACCTTACGTAATGACTATAACCAAATTTCCCGATTAGCCGCAGAAACCCAGGAGCCTGTCTATATCACAAAAAACGGCGAGGGCGATTTGGTAGTGATGAGCATTGACGCCTTCGAGCGCCGCGACGAAATGCTGCGTCTGGAAACCCGACTGGAATACGCTGAGCAAATGCGACTGACAGGTGCCCCAACCTATTCTATAGATGACGCCCGCAAAAGTCTGGAACTGCTCTATGCCGCCGAAAAAGCTTAAACTCCGACTGCTGGATTCAGCTCAAATTGATCTGGAGGGCATTGCGTTGCGACGCATGGGTTTCGTTGGCGCACAATCTGCTCGCAAAATTACAAACAAATTGTTAGACTCTTTGGAACTTTTACGCTCATTCCCTGAAATGGGTTTGAGACTTCCATCCCCCGGTTTGCACGCCGCTGGTTATCGCGCACTAATTGTCGACTACTACCTCTGCGTATATCGCCAGATAGACGAAGGTATTTTCGTCTATCACATTGCCGACGCCCGCAGCGATTATCCTCAGCTTCTTAAAATGCTTCCGCACTAATTCGAAGAAGTGAGTACGTCCATACTTGCCGCTGAGTTGCTGGTGTGGACGTACTCACTTCTTTGCCTTTAGCGTATGAGGGGGTATATTGCCGCGGTGATGGCGGCGGCGGTGCGGGGGTTGTTCATCGTGTAAAGGTGGATGCCGTCAACGCCGGACTCTACCAGACGGGCGATTTGCGTGATGGCATAGTCGATGCCCGCGTCGTGCAGAGACGCGTCGTCGTCGCCATGGCGGGCAATCATGTCGCGAAAGGCCGGGGGCTGGCTGGCGCCGCAGAGACTCAGCATGCGCTGGACTTGGCGGACGTTGGTCACCGGCATGATTCCGGCCTGAATGGGGACGTCAATACCGGCATGGCGCGCGCGGTCGAGGAAGGCCCAGAACAGGTCGTTGTCGAAAAACAGCTGCGTGATGAGCTGGGTGACGCCGCTTTCCACTTTCAGACACAGGGCGCGCAGGTCAGCGGCAGGAGACGCGGCTTCTGGGTGGGTCTCCGGATAACAAGCGCCGATGATGTTGAACGGCGTGCCGGGCTGGGCGGTCACCCAGGCGGCCAGGTCAGAGGCGTGGGCGAACTGTCCGGTCTGCTGGACGCCGGGGGTACGGTCGCCGCGCAGGACCAGAATGTTTTCGATACGATGGGCGCGCAGACGGTGCAGCAGACTGACCACCTCGTCGCGGGTCAGGTTGATACCGGGCAGGTGGGCGACAGATTCGATACCGTAGCGGTTGCGCACCAGCGAGGCGATTTCGACCGTGTTGGCAGCGGTGGCGGCTCCCCCACCGGCGCCGTAGGTCACCGAAATGTAGTCGGGCTCCAGGCGCGATAGCTCATCGACCGCCTGATAGACGACTTCGATGGGCG
>JAIRWZ010000104.1 GCA_031268615.1 Actinomycetes bacterium
GTCGGGTGCCGCTGACGGTCACCTCAACTTCCCAGGTATGTCCATGCAGGTTGCGGCATTGTCCCGGATAGTCATAGAGGTGATGAGCAGCGTCAAAATGCTCTTTGACGCTCAGGTGGTACGAGCCTTCCGCGATATCCGGTGTGTCCGGTGTGGGCGCATCGTCGGCAACAATGACATAGGCCTTGCAAGGCTCACCTACTTGTGCCCGCGCGTCCATGGCCTCGTTAGCCAGTGCGTCAGCATTGGCGTTTTCGCCACGCGGCACATGTGCAATATCGTAGCGGTTCAATTGTCGCAGCAGTGACCGTGCTTGCAAAAACAGCAACTTTAACTGTGGATGTTTAACTTTATACGAGCCATTAATTTGACGCACGACTAATTCACTGTCGGCTCGAATACTTAGCTCACCCACCTCGTAGTCCAAGGCGTTTTCCAATCCCCAAATTAAGGCATGATATTCAGCGACATTATTGGTGGTCTCTCCAATATAGGTGCCGCCCCGACAGATTATTTCATCATTTTTTGTTAACACAAAACCAATACCAGCTGGTCCCGGATTACCCCGTGAGCCACCATCTGTTTTCAGGATATATCGATCCATGCTACTTCCCCGTCCCTTTGTGGATACGCAAGTCTTTTAATCCCCATCAATTGTAATACAAGCACGGTTTCAGGGAAATCCGCGCCTATCTCGGTTGTGCTGTGCGCGTCGGAAGAAAGGCAAAACTCTACCCCACAGCGTTTCAGCTCTCGCAGAAACGGCAGTGACGGATACAGTTCTCGACAGGGTTTACGAAGACCCGCGGTAGAAACTTCGCAGATGACTCCAGAGTCTTTGGCTGCTTGCGCAGCCTTCCGGTAATAAGGCAGAGGATTGACGGGTCGGTGGCCAAACTTTTTGACTAAATCGGGATGTGCCATGACATCAAACAGGCCGGAGGCTGCTGCCCGACACCACTGGGTGAAATAGGCCTCCCACACGTCTTCGACCCCATACCTGTCCCAAGCGTCAAGGTGGTTCGGATTGTCAAAAGCCCATCCGTCCAGCATATGCACGCTACCCAACACCACTTCCACCCCGGCCCGGCGTGCCCTCGCAACTGAATCCGCCGTCCACGCTGGATTCTCGCTCAACCAATCTGCCTCGGCGCCAATGACCAGACGAGGTGCGTCTGGCTGGCTGCGCAATTCACGCAATTCTTCCACGTAACCCACCAAAGCCGACGCGGGCATGGATACCTCATGATGAGGGTCATGAGTCTTTGGCAGAGGTAGGTGTTCGGTCATGATACCGCCCATCAGACCCGCCGGCTTGATGGCAGCTACCATGTCTGCCAGACTATCTTCTGCGTGACCACACAGTTTGCTGTGCATATGGCAATCAGCGTAGCGATACATAGGGATTATTTGAACCGTCCGCGGATTTCAGCTTCTAGCTCATCGGCAGAAAGCCCCCAACGCACGCAGGCCACTAGCAAGTGATACAGCAGGTCAACTGCCTCGTAGCGCAGGTGGTCCGAATCATTATCCTTAGCTGCCATGATGACTTCAGCAGCCTCCTCGCCGACTTTCTTAAGAGGGTAATCTTCGTCTCCTGTCAGCAGACGTGACGTGTAGGAATTCGTCGGGTCAGCGCTGCGCCGCCCCTCGATAATCGTATACAGCTCGTCTATCGTCACTCCCAGTGTCGCCATATGCTCATCAGTTCCTTTCCTCTGCGTCGAAGGTCAGGACATTGTGGAAGCAACTTCTCTGTCCCGTGTGACAGGCGACGCCCGCGCCTCCTTGCACTACCTTCAACAGTAAGGTGTCGCCGTCACAATCATAGTACGCTTCTTGAATCTCCTGCGTGTTTCCGCTCTCTTCCCCTTTGTGCCACAGGCGCTTGCGAGAACGCGACCAAAACCAGGTCTGCCCCGTTGTCAGGCTCAACCGTAGGGATTCTGCGTTCATCCAGGCCATCATCAGTACCGTACCATCTGCCACATCCTGGATGATGGCCGGGATCAAGCCCTCGGCATTAAAAGAAAGCGAGTTCCAAACGTCCGGCTTGTCATGTCGGGTCAAGCCCGGCATGACGAATTCTGAATTTCTGCTACCGTCCTTTGCCTGCTTCATAGTCTGACCTCCACACCGGCATTGCGCATGGCCTCCTTGACCGTGCGCACGCTCAACTCTCCAAAATGAAAGACACTGGCGGCCAACACTGCATCGGCAGCAGCCTCAAGAACTACTTCAGCAAAATGCTCCGGTTTACCCGCCCCACCACTGGCAATCACCGGCACTGTAACGGCAGAGGTCACCGCCCGGGTCAGCGCCAGGTCAAAGCCCTCCTTCACCCCATCGCAGTCCATGCTGGTCAGCAGTATCTCGCCACTGCCTAAACGTACGGCTTCTCGCGCCCACGCAACAGCATCCAGACCCGTGTTAACGCGTCCGCCGTTGACAAAGACTTCCCACTTGTTAGGCACCGCTCCCGGCACGCGTCGGGCGTCGATAGCGGTCACAATGCACTGTGACCCATACCTTTCACTCGTATATCTAATCAGTTCAGGATTGCGCACAACAGCGCTGTTCAGCGAAATTTTATCAGCGCCAGCAGCCAGCATAGCCCGAATATCATGAGCAGTGCGCATGCCTCCACCGACCGTATAAGGAATAAAACAGGCTTCACTTGCGCGCGCTGCTACCTCCAACATGCCAGGACGATCCTCATGAGTTGCGGTAATATCGAGAAATACCACCTCGTCGGCCCCCGCTGCGTCATAGACAGCAGCCATCTCCACCGGGTCGCCGGCATCACGCAGGTTAACAAAGTTCACGCCCTTGACGACACGTCCCTCGTGGACATCCAGACAGGGTATGACCCGCTTGGCCAACATCAGATTGCTCCCGGCTTTGTCCTGGAATCAGAGTTGACGTCAATCACCGAGAGTGCCTCCGACAGACTGAAATTTCCCTCATAGAGAGCGCGTCCAATAATGAGAGCTTCGGCCACATGACCGCCCGCTTCTTTCACAGCCTGCAGGTCATCAAGGGTCGCAATGCCCCCGCTGACAATGACAGGAAAACCAGCAGCGGCTGCCACCGCGCGATACAAGTCAAGGCTAATACCGCTTTGCATACCATCGCGCGCGATATCGGTATACACCAAATGACGTATACCCCAATCAGCCAGCTGCGCCACCAGTTCTGTGGCAGGCTGTGGGGTTGCGTTCGTCCAACCATCAATGGCCACCTGCCCATCGCGGGCGTCAATACCGGCAACCAATCGCTCGCTGCCGTATGACGCGACTGCCGCTTTGACAAAGGCGGGGTCTGTCGCCAATTTGGTTCCCAAAATGACGCGGTCAACACCCAATCGTACGAACTCATCGACGGTAGAGAGACTGCGGACTCCCCCACCAACCTGAACCCTCAAAGGCGTAGCCGCAACGATGGCACGAATGGCATTGCTATTGCTAGGCGTGGCGTCACGCGCTCCATTCAAATCGACAACATGCAGGTGCGTTGCGCCCTCATTATAAAAGGCACGGGCCTGGGCAGCTGGCTCATCATGATAGACCGTCACCGCGTCGTAAGCGCCTCTGGCTAGACGCACGACCTGCCCATCCAGCAAATCTATGGCGGGTAGCAGGTACATCAAGTCTCACCCTTCATTGACCTGCGGGGTTCTGGATGCCGGGTCAAGCCCGGCATGACGAGCTGCGCTGAAGATGAGTTATGCGTGGTGCAGAGCATAACAAAATTTTGTAGCAAGCGCAGGCCTGTTGTCGATGACTTTTCCGGGTGAAACTGCGTTCCAACTATATTTCCGTAGCGCAGGGCAGAACAAAAGGGAGCGCCGTAGCTCGTGCGTCCCACTACGTTCGCGTCGTCGTGGGGAACACAGACATAACTGTGAACAAAATAGAAATAGCTTTCGTTGACAATATCAGCAAACAAGGGGTCCCGTGAACTAAAATCGACGGTGTTCCAGCCGATATGCGGCACTTTTAAGGAATGCCGCGCAGTATCAAAGCCGCGAACTTCACCGGGAATCAAGCCCAGACCCTCAAAGACGCCAAACTCGTAACTGACTTCCAGCAAGAGCTGCATACCTAAGCAAATCCCCAAAAGCGGCGTACCTGACGACGTGGCAGCGCGAATCAGCTCATCCAGTCCTGTATCGTGTAATCGCTGCATGGCGTCGCGAAACGCGCCTACTCCCGGCAATACCAAGCCGTCGGCTGTGGACAACACTGCGGGGTCAGAACTAATAACGACCTCTGCTGTTCCGGCCTGTTCCAGCCCCTTCTGCACACTGCGCAGATTACCCCTGCCGTAGTCGATAATGCTGATTGACACTACAGGCTGCCTTTCGTAGAAGGCACACCACTGACGCGCGAATCCAGCGCGACCGCCATACGCAGAGCGCGCGCGGCAGCCTTAAAGGTAGCCTCCAGCAGGTGGTGTGAGTTGTCACCGGACAGGCTGCGCAGGTGCAGGGTCAGGCCGGCTGCAGAGACAAAGGCAATGAAGAATTCCCTCGCTAACGTGGTATCAAAGGTGCCGATAAGCTCGATGGGCGTACTCACTTCATAGTGTAGCTGTCCCCGTCCGCTGATATCGACGGCAGCCAGTACCAGCGCTTCGTCCATCGGCACCAGCGCGTCGCCAAAGCGCGTAATGCCCCGTTTATCTCCCAGAGCTTTGGCGAAGGCCTGGCCCAGAACAATGCCGACGTCCTCGACGGTGTGATGGTCGTCAACGTCTAAATCCCCGGTCGCCGCCACCGTCAGGTCAAAAGTGCCGTGGCGTGTCAAGGCGTTCAGCATGTGATCGAAAAAAGGGCTGCCGGTCGCCACTTGCGCTAGCCCAGAGCCATCCAGATTCAGGGTCAGGGTGATGTCGGTTTCATTCGTCGTGCGTGTTATCGTTGCCGTTCTGGTCATGGTGTTCCGAACTCCTTTTCCTCATTTCCGCGTAAACATGGCGCCGCAGCGCTGCGTGCTGCGTTCGGATTTCCGAGTTAAAAACCTGAGAATGACAGGTGCGCTCATTAAACGATACTCCGCAGGGCTTGCAGGAAGGCCTCATTTTGCGCTGGCGTGCCCACGGTCACACGCAGACAGTCGGTCAGATAGGCTGCGCGTGAAAAGTCCCGAATGCAAATATCGTAGTCCTGCAACAGCCGCTGGGCAACGCGGTGGGCGTTGGTTGTGCGAAAGAGGAGGTAATTTGCCTCGGAGGGCCAGACCTCGACGGTGGGGATGGCGTCCAGCTGGGTGTACAACCAGTCGCGCTGTTCCACGATTGCCCTGATACGCGGCTCGAAAAGATTGGCATGCGCGTAGGCGACCCGTCCTACCCATTGCGAAAAGGCGTTAACCGAATACGGCATTCGAACTTTTGCCAGAGTCGCTATGACTTCCGGCGAGGCCAGGATGTAGCCCAAACGCAGACCTGCCAATGAAAAGGCCTTCGAAAAGGTGCGCAGTATTGCCAGATTCGGGTAGCGGTCCAGCCAGGGCCGCATGGTGCGGCGCGAGAACTCAAAGTAGGCTTCATCGACGCAGATGAGGGCATTACTGGTCTCCAGCAGACGTTGCAGTTCGTCTTCAGCGCTCATGTTGCCGGATGGATTGTTAGGATTGGCAACGATACAGAGGTCTATATCACCTGCCGACAGGCGCGCTGCCGTCGCGTCCACGGCGACGGCAAAGGTTTCGCGGTCACGCGGAAGAGCGACGGTGCGCGTTTCAGTCGTATGCGCGTATATTTCGTACAGGGAAAAGGTCGGTGGCAGGTTCAAAAAACAGCGGTCTTTCCCACCCCAGGCTAAAAACAAGTCTAAAATCAGCTCATCGCCGCCGTTTCCTAACAGCACCTGTTCGTCTTCCAGCCCGTTGGCTTCGGCAATCAGCGCGCGCAGCTGCCGCGCCAAAGGGTCAGGATATTTACGCCAGGCAAAGTCAGACAGACCCGCCTTCAGTTCGCGCAACACCTCATCGGGCAGAGTTTCAGGAGCCTCGTTAGCCGAAAGCATTATCGCGGCAGTAGGCTCGGTCGCTTCATAGGGAACCAAATCGCGCACAGACGGTCGCGGTAAACGTAGGCCAGGTATGGATGGCATGTTCGTGGACATACTAGGGGTCGTGGACATGTTCGTGGTCGTAGTCATACAAACAGCCTTCCTGCTACTCTTCTGTCCGCAGACGGACAGCCTGGGCATGAGCCCACAAGGTTTCAGTGTCAGCCAGCGTCATGATGGCCTGCGAGTCTTCCTGCAAGGCTTCGCGCGAATAGGACAGTATGCTGGACTTTTTCACGAAATCGTCCACTGACAGGGGCGAGGAAAAACGCGCCGTCCCCCCTGTGGGCAAGGTATGGTTCGGACCAGCAATATAATCGCCAACCGGTTCGGGCGTCCACGAGCCCAGGAAAATAGCTCCCGCGTTTTCAATCGCTCCTAATAGTGCAAAGGGATCGCGGGTCAGCACTTCCAGGTGTTCCGGCGCGATATAATTCGCCGCCACCACCGCGTCGTCAATCGACGCGCAGACCACCGCGACGCCGTTGTCGCGAAGCGAAGCGCGGGTAATGTCGGCGCGCGTGCTGGCGGCCAGCAACGGTTCCAATTCGCGCTCGACAGCTGCTGGCAGCTCGGATTCGGTTGTTACCAGATACACGGCAGCGCGCGGGTCGTGTTCGGCCTGCGCCATTAGGTCAATCGCTACCAGTCGCGCGTCCGCGCTGTCATCGGCCAAAACCAGCACTTCGGAGGGACCGGCAATCATGTCGATACCCACCGTGCCCTGCACTAACTTTTTGGCAGCGGCCACCCAAGCGTTGCCGGGACCGACGATTTTGTCCACAGCAGGTATCGTTTCCGTCCCCCACGCCAACGCG
>JAIRWZ010000113.1 GCA_031268615.1 Actinomycetes bacterium
GCAAAAATCCAGGACTAGTAGCCGGACTATCCACACTAGCCAGTCTGGTAGTAGCCAGTGGAGCAACCCTGGGCGTCAGCACCCTACGCCGCCAGCCCCCAGTAAAAGGATAACGTCCCGGGTTTCTGTAGGGCACGTTGACTTGTTCACATTGCCGTTCTGTTGGCAAGGGGTTTCGGTTACCGGCTGACGGTAAGTTGGCAAGCCAACTTACCCTACATTTTGATGAAACTCTACCCCTTTTTGCACTACGCAGCTTCGGCAGAGAATGGCGAACAGGCAATGCCCGCTCGACGCGCCGCCATAACAGGCAGGTATGGACCCCCGGTCAAAGCCGGGGGCAGGCTCAATACTCACTTATTTTCTGATATTTCAGGTACAAAGGTAAAAACTCTGTATTTCTTATAACTTTTTCAGGTATACTGGTATAAAAAATCAGCGATATAAGGAGCATCCGCATGATTGCACGACCACGGTACCTGAATGATTTGAAGCAATTCCAAGACAAAGATCTCATTAAAGTTCTGGTGGGCATTCGCCGTTGTGGTAAATCCAGTTTGCTGCGACTACATCGGGACCAATTGCTGGCTCAAGGGGTACCGGATAATCGGGTGATTCATCTGGATTTTGATATTGCGGAATTTTCCGAATTGCAGAATGCGCAGCAGCTAAATGTTTGGTTAACGCAGCATATGCGCGAGCCGGGCTCCTATTATGTACTGCTGGATGAAGTGCAAGAAATAGTGGGTTGGGAAAAGGTAGTCAATTCTCTGTATGCTCAAAAGGTTGCGGATATTTATATCACGGGGTCAAATGCTCGAGTACTTTCTTCCGAACTGGCAACCTATCTAACGGGACGCTACGTGACAGTGCCGGTATACCCTCTGTCATTTGAGGAGTATTTTGCATTTAATGCGTCGCATTTAATAAAGGATGAAGCGGACGTACGTGCTAACCGAACCTTACTGGCCGCTGCGTTCGAAGATTACAGGGAGCGTGGGGGCTTTCCGGTGGTATATGCCGGAGATTTTGATGTGGAACAGGGGAATCGGATTGTTCTGGATGTCTATAACTCCATCCTGTTACGCGACATCGTACAACGTCACAATGTTCGCAATGTTGATATGTTGGAACGCGTCGCACAGTTTGTATTGGGCAATGTCGGTAATATTTTTTCCGGGAACAAAATCGCTGATTATTTCAAAAGCCAGCGTCGTGCCACCAATCCTGAAACGGTATACAACTATCTAAAAATTTTGGCCGAAGCCTATGTGATCGCAAAAGCTTCGCGTTTTGATATTGAGGGTAAAAACATCTTAAAAACCAATGAGAAATTTTTTGCGGGGGACCATTCTTTGGTTACGGCTGTTCTGGGCTACTCTGCCAACAGGCTACCCGGCGTGTTAGAAAATATCGTGTACCTGGAATTGCGGCGACGTGGCTGGACGACCTATGTAGGAAAACAAGGGGTGCGCGAAATTGATTTTGTTGCCCAACGTGCAGGGCAGCGCATTTACGTGCAGGTATGCAGTCGGCTCGGTAGTGAAGAAACAGTGCAGCGAGAGTTCGCGCCACTACGCGCCCTGCGGGATAGCTATCCGAAATACGTGATTAGTCTGGATGCTGATGCGCCAGAAAGCGTAGAGGGCATTATGCGAATGTCCATTCCGGAATTTCTCTTGCGCGAAGACTGGGCATAAGCTGGCTTCCCTGGAAATAGGCAAGGACAGCAATACGTGCGCTTCCCTGGAAATAGGCAAGGACAGCAATACGTGCGCTTTTTGGCGGATTGCTGTCCGCACGGTTGTCGGTGGTGGGGCGGACACCAATCGGCAAAACACGCCGAAAGCTGTCCCTACCCAACCGCTGCCCAGTAAAAGGATAACGCCCCAACTTTCTTGTAGGGCAAGTTGACTTGTTCAACTTGCCGCTCTGTTGGCAGGGTGTTGCTGGTTGCAAACGCCGGTAAGTTGGCAAGCCAACTTACCCTACAATTTTGATGAGGCGCTCCCTTTAGTGACGGCGGTGGCAAGGACTTCTATTCACAATGTAGCAGCTTGGCTCTACCGCCGGGCTCACAAGAGACAGCGATGGAATCAAAAACAACACAAAAAAGAAGAGACGCGGGCCGCACCATCCAGCACTGCCGACGTCTCTGATGGAACCATTGTACAATACCTATCGGCAAAGGTCAATTATTGCATTCGTGTCTGTTTGTAAATCAGCTTTGGTGATAACAATGAGACGTTTAAGACTTACTCGCAGCAGGTATTCATGTCTCACAACCGCAAGACATCGATTCATTTTAAGTTTTGTATGGCGCAAATCAAGTATTACATTATGAGATTGTTTATTTGCGCGCTTCAAGGTTTTTCTCAATGTTTTAAGGCTGCTCCCAAAGAAACATTTCATTTCCCACTCAATTCCGTCCATCAAAATATCTGCTGTTCGTATCCCCTTTATGCGCGAGGGAACCAGGAACTGTATATCTTTTCCTAACTGCGCCAACGTACTTGCCGTTTCCAGTTCGTGCTTTTCCGGCACAACTCCCGGCGGAATTAGTATGTTGCCAGATTTTTTCACTTCAAACATTCTACTATCTAATTTCAGGAACATCTCATAACTAACATATGCTTCTCTGAATTTAGTACTACTGACATATAGCAACTAAACAACCAGATTAGCCAAAACAACAGGCAAGTACGGACCCCCGGTCAAAGCCGGGGGCAGGCCAGTACTCGCTCATAAGCTGACTCTCCCACCCCTCCCGCATCGCAAGCCCCGAAAAGGTCTATACTGGTTTGCACTGTTCGTACGCAATGAGAGGAGTATTGTGGCAAAAGCGAATAAACGCCGAACCCTCATCATAATCGCTGCCGTCGTGGTGGTGCTAATAGCCGCGCTGGCCGCCTTTTTTCTTATCAGTCGAGGTGGCGTCGCGGTTGAAACTGCCGAAGTCCGCACGCGCGAACTGGCCGTGACCGTGCTGGCTTCCGGGTCGGTGACCGCCGGCGAAAGCCGCGACGTGTATGCCGAAGCTCAGGGTCTGGTCAAATCTGTCGAGGTCAAGGATGGTGAGAACGTCCAGACCGGCGATATCTTGCTGACGTTAGACGACGGTGCGCTGGCAGCACAACTGGCGCAGGCAAAGAGTGGCTTGGCACAGGCAAAGAGTGGCTTGGCACAGGCACAAGCGGCGGGCACGACTGCCAGCAGCAGCATTGCCGCCGCCGAAGCTTCGTTGCAGGCCGCACAAACCGGGCTACAGGCTGCCAAAGATGCACAGGCCAGCGCCAAGCGGCTGCTGTCGTTGAGCGAAGAAGTGCTGGAAAACGCCCAGGCCGCCGTGAAAGCGCTGGAACAAAGCGGTGCAGCGGCAACCAACCCTGCTGCCTTGTTGCAGGCTAAAGGCGCGGTAACGCAGGCGGAGGCTTCGGTCGAACAGGCCAAAAGCGGTGTCGCCCAGGCAAAGAGCGGCGTGGCGCAGGCGAAAGGTGGCGTGGCGCAAGCCAAGGCAGGCGTCAAACAAGCGAAAGCGGCCAACCCCAATTCTGCCGTGAAAGCAGCAAAAAGTGGGGTCAGTGCTGCCAACCAAGGCGTGTCGATGGCACAAAAAGCGGTGGACGCTGCGGTCATTACGGCGCCCATTGACGGAACGGTGTTGTTCGCGCCCAGCGCTGCGGCAATGGCCGCCGCCGCTCAGGGCGGGTCTGCCAGTGACGTGCCGGGGGCAACGTTGGAGAAAGGCTCGGCGGTCACGCCGGGCAGTCCCGTGTTCACGATTGTCAACTCGGATAAGTTGAGCTTTACCGTCGAGGTGGACGAAGCTGATGTGCCAAAAATTGAAACAGGACAGACAGCAACGGTCACCCTGGACAGCTTTGACGGTGAGGAATACAAGGCGACAGTCAGCAAAATTGCTACCAAAGCAAAAACCACGCTGACTGGCGGCACGGTATTTGAAGTCGAGATGAGCTTTGACGCGCCAGAGGCACAGATTAAACTGGGCATGAAGGGAGATGCGACCATCGAAATCCAGACCCTGCCCGACGCCCTGACCGTACCGATTGAGGCGCTGTTTAGCGAGGGTGGCACGGACTATGTCTTTGTGATGGACGCCGATAACACGCTGCAACGTACGGATGTACAGGCGGGAACGACCACGGAAACTGACGTGGAGTTGACCGGGGGCGTCGAAGCAGGTAAAACCGTTGCTCTGGCAGGCTCTGTCCAGCTGGAAAGCGGCATGAAAGTTAAAGTTGCAACAAAGTAGCCATTCAGCCAGCAAGGTCAGCGAGGTCAGCGAGACGGGCGAGGACAGCGCCGCAGCAACAACCGCCGCAACCGCTGCAGCAGCAGCAACCGCCGCCAGCGCCGACATCGTCCTGGAAGTCCGCGACGTCATCAAAACCTACCCAATTTCTGACGACGTTGACGTACACGCCCTGCGCGGCGTGTCGCTGGCAGTCAGGCGCGGGGAAATGCTGGCCATTATCGGTCCTTCGGGCAGCGGCAAATCTACGCTCATGCACACCATCGGTCTGCTGGACAAACCGACTTCGGGCAAAGTGCTGGTGGGAGACACCGACGTCACCGACATGAGCAGCAACGAGCTGGCGCGGGTGCGCAACCGCGAAATCGGTTTCGTGTTTCAGGCCTTCAACTTGCTGGCGCGCACGAGCGCCGAGGACAATGTCGCCCTGCCGCTCATTTACGCCGGAGTCGGGGCGTCTGAACGCACCCGCCGCGCACGCGCAGCTCTGCAGCGCGTCGGCTTGAGCAATCGCCTGAAGCATGCGCCCAGCCAGCTGTCCGGCGGACAGCAGCAGCGGGTCGCCATTGCTCGCGCGCTGGTAACCGAACCCAGCATTGTGCTGGCCGACGAGCCAACCGGCAACCTCGACAGTCGCAGCGGCATTGAGGTCATGGCCTTTCTGCAAGAACTGAATGCGCAGGGTATCACCATCGTACTGGTGACGCACGACGCAAAAGTCGCCGCTCACGCCCAGCGTATCGTGGCCATCGCCGACGGACGCATTATCGCTGACCGCCCGGTCCCGCCCAGCGACCATCTGGACGCGGCAGAGGAACTGGCAGGATTGGACGCACTCACTTCATGAACCTCGTCGAATCCTTCAAAATCGCGCTGAAAGGCCTGGCCGCCAACAAAGCCCGCGCCGCGCTGACCATGCTGGGCGTCATCATCGGCGTGTCGTCGGTCATCCTGCTGATATCCATCGGCAGCGGCGTAACCAACGAGGTCACCGGGCAGCTGGAAGGCCTGGGCAGCAACTTGATTTATGTCATGCCCGGCAACTACGAGGAACTGATGAACGGCAACATGGCGGCCATGTCGGGCGCGATGATGGGGCAGCAGTTCACCGTACACGACGTTGACGCGGTCGAAACGCAGCTTAGCGACAAGGCTTGGGTGACCCCCTACATCGAAAACTCGGCGCGCGTGTCGGTCAACACGAACACGAACGAGATTGTCAGCGGCATTGAGGCGCTGGGCGGCAACGTGACGCAGGTCATGGACATCAAACTGTCGGCAGGCCGGGCCTGGACCCAGTCCGAGGTGACCGGAGCCGCGCGCGTCGCGGTCATCGGCGACGGTGTGCGCGAACAGTTGCTGCCGGGGCGCGACCCCATCGGCGCCGAAATCAAGCTGAACGGCCAGCGCTTTCGCGTCATCGGCCTGCGCGAAAAGGTCGGCGGCGGCGCGATGGGCGGCAGCCAGGACAGCTCGGTGGCCATCCCCTATACGACGGCGCAAAACCTCCTGTCCTCGTCCAGCATAAACGCCATCATGGTCAAGGCGAAAAATCCCGACGACATGCACTTTATCCAGACGCGCATTCGCCAGATTTTGCGGCCAGCCTTTGGCGCCGATTTTTCGGTATTTTCGCAGGACCAACTGCTGGGAATCATGGGCACGATGATGAACATCCTGACCTACATGTTGGGCGGCATTGCCTCGATATCGCTGCTGGTAGGCGGCATTGGTATCATGAACATCATGCTGGTGTCGGTGTCGGAACGCACGCGCGAAATCGGCATTCGCAAGGCCATCGGCGCGCGTACCTGGGACATCCTGGCGCAATTCGTCATCGAGTCCATCCTGCTGTCCGTGCTGGGCGGAATCATCGGTATCACCATCGGCGCTCTGGGCGCCTGGGCGCTCAGCAGCGTGCTGCCGACGACGGTCACGCTCTGGGCCGTGGCGCTGGCGTTTTTCTTCAGCGTCAGCGTCGGCGTCTTTTTCGGCGTCTACCCCGCGCACAAAGCCTCGCAATTGGACCCCATCGAAGCCCTGCGTCACGAATAAACTGTCACAAAAATGGGGAGTGAGTACGCCCATTGTAGTGATATCTCCATAATAAAAAATAAAAAAATCCACAATTGGTGTAATATTTGTAAGAGAACTTCCGTCTCATTTATCGTGCACAAGGATACAAGTGCGCGGCACATATGATGAGGTCGATAGGATGAGGTTAGCGCAACAAACATAAGTGCTGGTACGCATAATGCAATATAGCTGACACTAGCGCTGATGTTTGTTGTGCGACTATGAGGTAACAAAGGGAGGGCACGCCAAGCGTGAAAAACAAAGACATCGCTTGTCTGGTTCGCAATGCCCAGCGCGACCCGGACTCTCATTTTGACGCACTCTACCGTGCCAGCAAGGATCTTGTGTACTATTTAGCTTGTGGCATGCTCTCCGATGTCGGTCATGCGGCAGACATCACGCAAGAGGTCATGCTTAAGGTATACCAGAATCTGGGCAATCTCGGTGCGCCTGAAGCCTATAACGGCTGGCTGAATCGTATTGTTGTCAACACCATCAACGATCACTGGAAAAAGACAGCTCATCAGGATGGTGGGCTACTTTTTGACGAAATCTCTGTGGATGCCTCCGCTGGCCATGACCAAGGTTTTCCTTCCCACTATAATAACGCGGCCGAAAAAACCTCTCATGCCCGTGGCGTTGGTATGCACGCACCTAATGCCGGTCTTCCTCCGGCTGAAGTTTCTTTAACCATGCAAATCCCCCAACCCCTTGACGAACTTGTTGATAATCAGGTTGTTGCCCAAATTGTATTTAACGAGATTCGCGCTTTGCCGAAAAACCAGCGCGAGGCCTTGTTGCTACGATACTACTCTGACCTCGATACTGACGAGATTGCTCGCGCGCTTGGCGTCAGTGAAAATACTGCTACGGTGCGCCT
>JAIRWZ010000144.1 GCA_031268615.1 Actinomycetes bacterium
GTGGCGCACTTCATTCAGGTAATTCCACAAGTCACGGCGACTGACAGCGTCCAGCCCCTGCGTCGGTTCGTCCAGAAACAGCACGCGCGGCGTGTGCATCAGGCTGCGAATGATTTCCAGCTTGCGCTGCATGCCACCGCTTAGTTTTTTGATGGGTTTGTGCAGCGCGTCGGCAATGCCCACGATTTCTGCCAGGTCGTTGACGCGGTCGCGGTAGGATTTTGGCATGAGCCCAAACGTTGGGCGATACGCATACATGCCATACAGACAGGCGTGAAAACGGATATTTTCCTCAGCTGACAGTTGGGAGTCCAGAGAGGGGTGCTGAAAAATAATGCCGACATTATCGCGTACCTGCTGTGCTTGGCGCTGTAGGTCAAATCCTGCGATACGCACCTCACCGGACGTCGGGTTCAATGTTGTCGTCAGCATTGAAATTGTGGTTGTTTTGCCCGCGCCGTTCGGTCCCAGGAAGGCGAAAAATTCGCCTTCCGCTACGTCGAAGGAAATACCTTTGACCGCCGGGGTTGGCGCCTTTTCATAGCGCTTCACCAGGTCACGCACGAAAATCATTGGCTCAGTCATTGTCCGCTGCGCCCTCCTTTGGGTCACTGGCCGGAGCGGGGCTGCTAGCGGCGGCAGGGTCACCAGCCGCAGGGCGGTTGCCAGCCGCAGGGTCACCAGCAACAGGGCTGCCGTCACCAGCGCTCCTGCAATGCCCGGGACGACAACGGCCACCGAACCCACGATGGTGACGACGGTGCGCACCGCCTCCGTGCTGTTCCCATTGTTCGTGCAGCAGCTCTACCAGCTGCGCCCGACCCAAGTCTCCCTGCTCTTTGCGCATAATCTGCGCCATTTCTTTCCGGATGTGCTTTTGAAAGCCCATCCCCTGCGGTATTTCACCCATCTCGTCTTCCAGCGCCGCAATCATGCGGTCCAAATAACCACCCAGCGTCTGCTGTTCGGCGTCAGACAAAGGCGCAAACAAGCTGTCTTCATCCGGCCTATCCTGCTCTTGAGCCCGACCCTTATCGGTCAGTTGAACCATCACCAAACGACGGTCATTCTGGTCTGGCCGACGAGTAATAAATCCGCCTTTCTCCAGCTTCCCCAACAACTCGTTCAGCGACGCGGGGCGAATGCCCAACAAATAGGCCAAATCCCGCGAGGTAATCTCTGGCTGCAATTTCAGCAGCGCCAAAACCCGTCCCTGCCCTCGCGTCGGGTCTGCGGTCACACCCGCCGCCCGATGGGTCCGCAGCTTGCGTACCTGCAACAGTCGCTGCAAATAGGCCAACTTTTCGTACAAATCTACAGTAACGTCATCCATAATTCTTCCATCCTTTCCGGTAAATAGCGTAGCTTTTCAAATAGCTCCCACAAAAAATCATCCATGGCATAAGTTCCTTTCACATAGTGCCGTTGCAACTCGTTAGGCACCAAACATTAGGTACCTGATAAAACATCCTATAACAGGTACCAAACGATTGTCAAGAGGTACCTAACAACTTTTTTTAGCGGAGTGAGTACGTCCATGCTCCGAACATTACCCCCCTCCTACACCCTCTTTTACAGCATGATGGGCAGCTTCACGACATGGCTGATATCATATATCCCATGAAGAAACAACTGAGATATCTGGACGCGGCGCGCGACGCAGAAGCGCTTTCCCAGGCACGGATACTGTATACCGACCTGGACGGTACCTTGTTGGGGCGTGCAGGCTGTTTGTTGGTTGATGGCGAAGGGCGACCTTCGGCGCGCACCGCTGCGGCTATCGTTTCCCTGAACCAACTGGGCACAGATGAGCTGACTATCATGCCCTGCACTGGCCGCAGCGTTACGCAGTTGCTGGAAATCACGCGTCTCTGTGGTTGGCACGACTTCATCGCCGAAGTTGGGGCCATTCGCAGCTACTGGGACGCTGTCAGCGGTACCCGCGAGACCCTGTTCGACACACCCGAATGGCCGGCAGAGGCAGGCGGGGATGGACGTACTCCCTTAGAAATTATTGAGGCCGCAAAAGGATTCGAACGCCTGATGGCCGCCTTCCCCGGACAACTGGAATACCACGCGCCCTGGAACGTGAACCGTCAGGCCACCAACGTGTTGCGCGGGCGTTTGGACTACGCGCGCGCGCAGGCGTTGTTGGCCGACATCACGCCGTCCGTCACTTTGGTGGAAAACGGCGTCATCGCCCCCACGAGGCACGGGCTGGACGCCGCGCCGCTGGAGGCAGGGGGCAGGCCAATGCCGATTCACGCTTACCATTTAGTGCCAGCCGGGACCTCGAAATGCACCGCTATTCAGGCCGATTTACGGCGGCGAGACCTGACACGCGATCAGGCTATTATGGTCGGAGACGGGCTAGCCGACCTGCAATGCGCACCGGCTGTCGGGCTGTGCGTACTGGTGCAAAACGCGCTGACCTCGCATAACCTGAACGCACAGATTGCCGCAACCCCGAACGCTCGCCTGACTGTGGGCGCGCGCGGTGATGGCTGGGTCAGTCTGGCTGCGGCATTACTGACGGCCAAAGCCGCCGCCAAGGACACGGGCAAAAGCAGCGGGAACGGTCCGGCCGACCTGCACGACCTGCACGCCCCACATAATCTGAACAGCCCGCACGGTCCGGGCAACCCGCACGCCCCAAGCACCCCAAGCGCCCCACACAACCCACACGACCCACACAACGCCGACAACACCTTACCTCCGACGAAAGGCGGGCAATGATATACCTGTCACAGCTGCTGGACGCGCCGATAATCGACGCGAGCGGCACACATCTGGGCAAGGTCGAGGACGTGGCGATTTCAACCGCCGAAGTCTTTCCCCTCATCGTCAGCGTGTCCTTTCGCGGCGCCAATCAAACGCCGTCCATTTTTTCCTGGCGCCGTTTTGTAGCGGCTGTCTCTGCAGAGGATGGCTTGCGCCTGAATGTTGCGGGCGACGACTTGGAATACTCCTATCTGAAAGAAGACGAACTGCTGCTGGCTCGCGACTTACTGGCGCAGCAAATCGTCGATGTGCCGGGGAAAAAGGTGGTGCGCGTCGCCGACCTGAAGCTATCAGAAATCGGCGCCACTCTGCGTCTGCTGGGAGCGCTGGTCACCGAAGGCGGCGAGCTGAAACAGCATGCCGCCCGCTTGTTTGGTCGGCCCATCCCGGAACAACTCATTGCCTGGAACTACATTGACCTGCCCGGACGCGACTTGTCACAGCTGAAACTGTCGGTCAGCCATAAGCGACTGCACGAATTGCACCCCGCCGACGTAGCCGACATCATCGAGCAACTGGACCCCGCCGCGCGCGCCGCCGTATTCGCCCATTTGGACAAGACGCAGGCTGCGGAAACCATCAGCGAAATGGAAGACGAATATCAGGCCAACGTCATCGAAGACCTCCCCGAAGACCACGCCTCTGACCTGCTGGCAGAAATGGACCCCGACGACGCAGCCGACATCATCGCCGACTTGGATGCCACGCGCGCCGAACGCCTGCTGCGCCTGATGGGATACGAAGACAGCGAGACCATTCGCAGCTTGCTGGGCTACGCGAAACAAACCGCCGGCGGTATCATGACCCCCGAAGTCGCCATCGCCACAGCCACCATGACGGTCAAAGAGACGCGCCAATACCTGCGCCAGTTCGCTCGCGACGCCGATGACCTGCATTACGTCTATCTGGTGGATACGCCGGAAACAAACGTCTTGACGGGCGTCGTCACTCTGTTTCAGCTGCTCATGCACGACGACGACACGCCGCTGTCCGACTTTGCCACCACCGACCTCATCACCGCCAATCCCGACGACGACCAGGAAGACGTCGCCGACCTGATTGCAAAATACAATTTGCTGGCCCTGCCCGTGACCGACGCCTCTGGACGGCTGCTGGGTACGGTGACGGTTGACGATGCCCTTGACGTGCGCGAAGAGGAAGCAGAAGAGGACCTGGCCCGTGCCACAGGACAACCCGACCCTGACTCTGACCGCAGCAGCAACGCTAGCTCCGACCGCAGCACAACCTTGCGCCGCGCCATCCGCAGCGCCCTGCGCGCCCTGCGCTGGGCGTTTCCACAGAGCCTCTCTTGGGTCGTCATCTGGATTGTCGCCACAACCCTCGCCTATTGGTTCTCGACCCAACTGATGACCGTGTCAGCCCTGGCCGAAAACAACGGCACTTACGCCTTGGCCTTCGCTTCCCTCATCGCGACCGACCTCTGTTTCGTCCTGCCTCTGGGCCTGACAACCATTCGCAGCGCCGTATTGCGCGCCATCGGAATGCTGACCGACCAAGAACCAAACGAGCGCCCCTCCACAACCCGCCTCTACTTCCGCAGTCTGGGAATTGCGCTGGTAGGCTCGCTGGCGCTGACCGCCGTCAGCACCCTGCGCTTATCGGTTGACCCGGCAAACGGTGGCGTTGACTTCTCTTATACGGCGGCTTTTTTCATCTCAACACTGCTCGCCGCAGCCCTGACCGCCCTCTTCACCGTCCGCAACATCCTGGCAACCGTGCGCGACGACGACCGCAACGCCCCCATTTCGCCCCGCCGGGTCGCCACGCTGGGCATGCTGATATTCATAGTCGCTGTCACGGTCATAACGGTGTTGGTGTGCTACAACCTGGTCAGTCTGGGACTGTTGCAGTTCTAATGAGGAAAGAATTGGAGAAGTGAGTGCGTCCATGGTGCCCCCCTTTGCCACAAAAGCCGACGCCCGGGCGTCCGCTCGTGCGGCCCGCGACTGCCTGACGCCCGCACAGCGCCTACGCTATAACACCTCCCTTGCCCGTCATGTGGCGGGTCTGCCTGAAATCGCACGTGCCGACGCCGTGCTGACCTACGCTGCCGCAAAGGGAGAAGCAGACCCTAACGATTTCGTGCAGTTCCTACAAAGCGGCGCGCCGATACTCGTGTTCCCCCGTGTCGCAAAGAACTATAGCCTAACCCTGCACGCCTGTTCAGCGGCTGAACTGCAACCCGGCGCCTTCGGCATTCCCGAACCGACCGAACACCATCCCCCGCGCGAGCTGACACAGGTACAGGTTGTTTTGTTGCCCGGAGTGGCCTTTGACCAACGTGGCGGCAGGATTGGTTACGGAAAGGGCTACTACGATAGACTGCTGGCCCAGCGCGACGCTACGCGCCCGTTTCTTATTGGCATTACCTTTGATGAGACGCTCTATGACGAACTGCCAACCACATCCCATGACCAGCGCGTAGACCTCATCGTCACCCCCAGCCACGTTATCCGATTATAAGAACATCAAATACTGTCATTCTCGGGCTTGACCCGAGAATCCAGTACCAAAGGTTTTGCCTCCTAGCTGGATTCCCGCTTCCGCGGGAATGACGTGTGGGGGCAGGAATGACATATGGGCGGGGACGTATGGGAGGGGCGGGAATGACGTGTGTTGCCCTCTCGCACCCTACCCTCGCTCGCCCTGCCTCTAGGCAGAGCCGGGGGACAGCGCCGCCTGTTCTGCCTTAAACTGTACGATTTTCTCGCGATATTCAGGCAAGGCCGCTCCCAATATCTGCGTCGCCAACAGAGCGGCGTTGCGCGCACCGTTAATGGCCACGCACGCCACCGGCACGCCGGTTGGCATTTGCACCATCGACAACAGGGAATC
This sequence comes from Actinomycetes bacterium, assembly GCA_031268615.1. GTDB lineage: Bacteria > Actinomycetota > Coriobacteriia > WRKU01 > WQUG01 > JAIRWZ01. The sequence continues at coordinate 5,638 of JAIRWZ010000144.1, forward strand.
CATGCCGCCCAAGTCACTGGTTTTCATGGGCACGCCGATAACGGGCAGGGGCGTATTTGCCGCAAGGAAACCGGCCAAATGCGCTGCTTTTCCGGCCCCGGCAATGAGGACGCGCAGACCCCGCGTATCTGCCGTAGTCGCCCATTCATAGACACGCTCCGGATTGCGATGTGCGCTGGCAATCAGCACTTCATAGGGTACGTCCAACGCAACCAACTGGTCCGCGCAGGACTGCATGACCTCACGGTCCGATTTCGATCCCATAATAATGCCTACAACCGGTGTATCCATACCCCTACCGTCCTTTCCCCTGCGTCACTTCGGCCTTTCGGCCCCAACCTGACCTCCACCAAGGCCCGACTTACGCCAAGCCACACCTCAACCCGTTCACCCGCTCAACGCCCAACACGCAACCGCCCAACACGCAGCACTTCACGCGTCCTGCCTCATCTCTCACCCACCCGACCTAAACCAGCGCCTTTTGTCCGATATCCGCCCGACAAAACATGCCTTCGAATTGAATCCGCCCGACCGCGTGATAGGCCGCCTCAATCGCTTCAGAAAAGTTGCCCGCCAGCGCCGTCACATTCAGCACACGACCACCCGCCGTCACCAGCTCATCGCGTCCATCCGCGTCTTCACGCAGCGCTGTGCCCGCGTGAAAGACCCGTACACCCGCCACTTTTTCAGCCTGAGCAACGCCCGTTATCGGCAGGCCTGTCTCATATGTACCGGGATAACCCGCACTGGCCAACACAACACTGACCGCAACTTCGGGCTTGAACTCCAGCCGAACTCCTGCCAGCTCTCCGACAGCCGTATGCAACATAACGCTCGCCAAGTCGCTTTTCAGTCGCGGTAAAATCACCTGCGTTTCCGG
>JAIRWZ010000157.1 GCA_031268615.1 Actinomycetes bacterium
CCGACGACCTATTTTGCCACCCCCCCCCCCCGTGAAGAGACGTCAGCCAGAGCAGAGTGTTGTCACGAAATCCCAAAGCAAGCAGTCAATCCGCGTCAATCCGTGATACACTGGCCCGATGAAATCTGCCGTCAAAGGGCATATCGCCGCCGCAGCCGTCATGATAATCTGGGGCTTGACCTTCGTCTCGTCCGACTTAGTGCTGGTCGCGGGCGTGAACACCGTAGAGCTTCTGTTGGTCCGTTTCGGCCTGGGCTGGTTGCTGCTACTGGTCCTGCGCCCGAAAATCCCCGCGTTCCGCTCCATCCGCGCCGAGGCCCCGTTCGCGCTCTGCGGACTGTTCGGCGTCGTCCTCTACTACGCGGGCGAATACACGGCGCTGCGCCTGACGCTGGTCTCGACGGTTGGCATACTGGTCGCCACCGCGCCGCTGTTTACCGCCTTCCTGTCCTGGGCCGTGTACAAAAAGAAGCCGACCAAGCTCTTCCTCGCCGGTTTTGTCCTGGCGCTTGCCGGTATCGTGTTGGTTGGCGTTTCCGGTTCTGCCGGTGGAGGAGAAGTGAGTACGTCCACTCCAGCGATACGCTTATTAGGAGACCTGCTCGCACTTCTGGCAGCTTTTACCTGGGCCGTCTATAGCGTCGTATACCTAAAGATTGGTAATCCGAACCCAGACTCACCCTCAAATCCGAACCCGAACCCGAACCCAGACTCACCCTCAGACCCAAACCCGAATCCGGACAACTCCGTTAAAGCACACGCCGCGTCAGGCGACCCCGTGCTGGCGACCCGCCGTATCTTTTTCTATGGCGTAATCATGCTGCTTGCGGGTCTCCCTTTTCTGGGCATTCATCCGAATTGGGCGCTCTATGCTCGCCCGGTGGTGTGGGGCAACCTGCTTTTTCTGGCGTGTATCGCAACGGCGCTCGGGTATGTCGCCTGGAATTACGCCATTAACCAGCTGGGTGAATTGCGCAGCAGCGCCTACTTGTACGGTATCCCTGTGGTGACGCTCCTCGGTTCGGTTGTCGTACTGCACGAACCGTTTACCTGGCCCGCTGCTGTCGGCATTATCCTCATCACCATAGGCCTCATTCTATCCGAACGCAGCCACCGAACATAGCGCGCTCACAAGCGATCCGCCTGTTATAGTCTCGCAAGATTACCAGATGCAATAAGTGCAGCGGTAACGGGAGCAAAGTCGGTCGGTTGCAATCGACCCAATGGTTCGCTACGCAGGATATCTCGTGTATTTAGTATGATTATCTGGTCACACCGCGCCGTTGTTGGAGCGACTAGTCCCGACTCTTTCCATCTTGAAAGAGGAATATCAAAGGTATCAGGTCGTACGCTTACAGTAGTGAGTTTTACGACAGCGCAAGCTTGTTCACGCACTGCCACAAGCAGCACGGGCCGCACTTTGCCAACTTTTGGCTTGTCCTCAAAATGGATATAGGCAAGCCATATATCCCAAACAGAGAGACCTTTATTCATGCTGGGCATATTCTGCATAAAGTTTGTCATACACAGAATCCTCCGGAGCATCTTCTGCGGCGGAAAGCACTGGATATCCAAAACGTGGGTCTGCACGAACAAAAGCCGGATTGTCCCAGTTAAATTGACGATTATCAACGGATAAACGAAAAGGGATTTCCCGGCGCAAAGCTACTTGGCGCAAGAAAAGAGTAATCGCAGCGCTTAAGCTCAGACCTAGACTGTCAATTACGTCCGTTGCGTCAGCTTTAATTTGTTTGTCGATGCGGATGGTAATACTATCTTCACGTGCCATCAACCAACCTCCTTTGTGTTTGGACTCAATGCAATCACATTGTACTGATTTTGTCAATAAAATGTATAACATGTATAACATCCCGGCACGACGGCAAACATGACTGATGCGGTGAAATTGCAAGTACACTTCAATTGCAGGTCTGGACGCGCTCACTTCGCATGCGTTATTCTAAAAGGGATATATGCACGGTACTCAATCTGTAGGAAAGGGTTGATTTTTTGACCGTTGACGAACAACTGGATATTTTGCAATCTGGCACGGCTGACATTGTGCCGCTGGCTGACTTGAAGACAAAACTACAGCGAGGCGTGCCGCTGCGCGTGAAGCTGGGGGTTGACCCGACAGCGCCCGACCTGCATTTGGGCCACGCTGTGCCGCTGCGCAAGCTGCGCCAATTCCAGGATTGCGGCCACACCGTAACGCTCATCATTGGCGATTTTACCGCGCTCATCGGCGACCCTTCCGGTCGCAATACCACCCGTCCGCCCCTGACGCCCCAGCAGGTTAACGACAACGCCCAGACCTACGTCACCCAGGCCTTTCGCATTCTTGACCCCGACCGCACGCAGCTGCGCCGCAACTCTGAATGGCTGGGCTCTCTGGACTTCAGGCAGGTTCTGCAGCTGACGGCACAGTTCACGGTGGCGCGCATTCTGGAGCGTGACGACTTTCAGCAACGCTATCGCGACCAAAAACCCATCTCTCTGCATGAATTCCTCTACCCCGTCGCGCAGGCCTACGACTCGGTCGCGATACAGGCCGATGTCGAGCTGGGCGGCACCGATCAGCTGTTCAACCTGTTGGCCGGTCGGGAACTGATGGAAAAAAGCGGTCTGGAGCCGCAGGTCTGTCTCACCCTGCCCTTGCTGGAAGGTATTGACGGCGTGCGCAAAATGTCGAAATCCTACGGCAACTACGTCGGGCTGACCGATGAGGCGGCCGATATGTTCGGCAAAGTCATGTCAATCCCTGACACGCTGATGCCCGCTTGGTTCACGCTGGCTTCAGGTCTGCCCCTGCCAGATATCCGCACCATACGGGCAGGTCTGACCGATGGCACGGCTGACCCGAACGCGACCAAGCGGCGTCTGGCACGCGCCATCGTCGCGCTCTATCACGGCGAAGCCGCCGCTCTGGAAGCCGAAGCCGCCTTCGACCGCGTCTTCAAACGACACGAAGTCCCCGACGACATTCCCTCCTTCCAATTATCTGAAGTGAGTACGCCCAATCCTGAAGGACTCGTGTATGTGCCAGCGGTTATGGTGGCGGTCGGTCTGTCTGCTTCTGCCGGCGAAGCACGACGTCTGATTGACGGTGGCGGAGTCAAAGTTGACGGCTCTGCTCTGCCCGCGAAGACCTATCAGCTGGAGACTTCGCTTGTGGAAAACTCTGTCATTCAGGTCGGCAAGCGTAAATTCGCGCGTCTCGTCGCGTAATTTCCTAAAGAACAATCGCTGACGGGACCGACGTTGTCTCTGCATAGCGCTGTGTTTAAGAATTACTTAAGATACTCGTTAGATTGGTATCAGGAAAAGTATAGAACGCGTTAAGGTCTGCTTCTCCAGAATTGCGAAAGTCCTGTTGATTCCGCAAAAAGAGGGGAGTAGTAATGAACAGAAAGACTTTGGTAGGAATTGCGGTAGTGCTGGGTGGGGTTGTTCTGTCGTGGGCGCTCCCGGTATTTTCGGCATGTGCGGCAAGCTATGGTGATATTCGCTATACCCTTGAGGACGCGAAAGGAGCGGTGGGCGCCGGTGTGTACATTACTTCCTATAAGGGTAAAGCCACCGCGCTGACTATTCCGAAAGTTATTCTGGGCGAGCCAGTAGTTAGCGTGAAACTGACGGGGCTGAAAAAGAAACTCAAAAATCTTACGGTCACGTCAACAGGATCTCTGCGGGCTCTTGACGTTCATGGCAACGCGCTGACAACGCTGAATTTGGGGTCTAACGCACAACTGCGCAGCGTGAACTGCGACAAGAATAAACTGAAAGTATTGACCTTAGGTTCAAAACCGCAGCTAAGTCAGCTCAGTTGCGAAAAGAATGTGTTAACCGCGCTGGATACCAGTGGCTGTCCGCGTCTGAATGTGTTGCATGTCAGTTCTAATAAACTCATTCGACTTCCCCTGGGTAGCAACACCCAACTAACCGAGCTGTTGTGTCCTAAAAACCAGCTGCCCATTCTGAACGTGTCGCCACTTGTCAAGTTGCAGACTTTGGATTGCTCTGTCAATAAGTTGAAGATTTTGGCAATAGCGAACAATCCTGCATTGACTACGTTGAACTGTTCGGATAACAAGCTGACGGCGTTGGTATTACTATACAATACGCGGCTGAAGACCTTGCGCTGTGCAAAAAATAAGCTGACGGTGCTGCCGCTCGTGACCAATACGGCGCTTACTTATCTGGATTGTTCGCACAATAAAATAACGGTACTGCCCTTGACAACACAGAGCCGACTGGAACACCTGGCTTGTACCAGCAATAAACTGAGCGTTCTGAACTTTGCGAACAACCTGCGTCTGAAGTATTTGAGTTGTGGCAGCAACAAACTGACGGCGCTCAATGTCAGTATCTTGAAGCAGCTGGACTATCTGGCGGTTTCGGGCAATAAGCTGCTTGTTCTCAATATTTCTTCCAATCCGGCCTTGACCTATCTGTCCTGTGCCAGCAATAAACTGGTCGTTCTGGATTTGAGAGCCAATCCAAAGTTAAAAACCTTGTACTGTGGCAACAATAAGCTGATTGACCTGATTCTCAAGAGGCAAAGTGAGATAAAGGAACTGCATGCCGAAAAGAATTTACTGGGCTTACTGCCGACAAACTGTACGCCAAAACTGGAAATCCTGCAGTGCAATAACAACCTGTTGAAAAATCTGGCCCTAGGACCCAACGGTCGGGTCAAAAAGGTTCTCTGCGAGAAAAACCTCTTCACGATTTTGGACGTAACAAAACATCCCGCTTTGCGCACGCTGCGCGTCAGCAAAGGTGTGAGAGTGGATAAAGATAAAGGCGCCAATATCGCCATCAGCTATGTGAAATAAACAAACTGATTGCTGCCGCTTCGCCATCAAGCAATTCCCGAAAATGTCGAGGGGCGTGCCGCTACGTTGCCCGCCCCCCGCACTACACGCTACCGCACTACACGCCGCTACGTTGCGTGCAGAAGGCGTCAATGAGGGCGCGAATCGCATCGCTTTGCTCGAAATCGCGCCGATGGACCAGCGCCAGGTCCGCCATAATCTGCTCTTTCAGCGGTACGCAGACCACCAAATCCTTGTAGTAAGCATCGGCCTGGACCAGCTTTTTGGGCAGAGCTGAAATTCCGATACCCTTACTGACCGAGGACAGTAACAGTTCGTGGCGCTTGTGATACAGGCGGACATTGGGCATAATCCTTTGTCGGGCGCAGGCAGCCAGAAATGTCTGTGACAAGGTGGATTCCTGATGAATCAGGACAAATCGCTCGTCAGCAATTTCTGACAGAGATACTTCGGTGCATCCAGCCAGAGGATGGCTCTTATTGACGATGATATGCAGATAATCGGTAATCAGCATAAACCATTCATAAATGTCAGCGTTCAGCAACGAGGGCCGCATTATCGCAAGGTCCAGCTGGTACAGGCGTAGTTTTTGCTCCAGTTCACTTTGGTTACGTTCGCACAGGTCTACCTGAATATTGGGGTTCGTAGCATGAAAATCACCTAACAGGGCGACAAAATTATGTTCAGCCAGCAGGGGTAGGGTCCCCAGGCGCACATGAGCTTTGCGGCTGTCGGCATACGCCGCCAGTCTTGTCAGAGTTTGCTCCCGATTACGAATGGCTTTTTGAGCAAAAATCTGGAAGGCGGTGCCCGCGGGTGTCAGCCGCACACCATTGGGATTGCGAAAAAACAGGCTGACGCCCAGCTCTCGTTCCAGCGCGCTAATTTGTTTGGAAACCCATGACGGGGAAACCAAAATCAGTTCAGAAGCATCGGCAAAATTGCGACATTCAGCCGCCGCGCAGAAGTATGTGAGCTGGTCAAAGTTCATAACTCCAGTATAGCGGAGAAGACTGGCGGGGAATGGACGTACTCACTTCGGCTCCTTGCAAATTTGGCATGATATTTTTCCAAATTGGAAAAGCACAAGCACCCTCCTTCCGTACTGACAAATTGGAAAACTAAACTGCCAAAACACCGCTTGCGCCCCTGAACTGGGGCGGTGAAGATAAAGTTGCGACCCCATATCGCAAAGGTCTCACCGAACGAAAAGGAAGTAGTGAAAGCTTTACGAAAGGAGATAAGATGGCTAACAATAAGTATGACCTGCGTCACATCATCGAGCTGCTCAAAAAATATCCGGGGCAGCTGATTGAAACCGACACCGAGGTCGATCCGCATGCCGAGCTGGCGGGGGTCTATCGCTACATCGGCGCCTGGGGCACGGTCGAGCGGCCGACCAAGGTGGGTCCCGCGATGATTTTTAACAAGGTAAAGGGGCATCCCGACGCGCGCGTAATCATTGGTCTGCTGGCCAGCCGCGAACGCGTTGGCATTATGCTGGACACCGAGCCGAAAAAACTGGGCTTTCTGCTGAAAGAGGCCGTGGCGAACCCCATTGACCCGGTAACCATTCCGCAGGCAGAAGCAGTCTGCCAGGAGGTTGTGCATACCGCCGACGAGCCGGGCTTTGACATTCGCAAGCTGATTCCGGCGCCGACGAACACCTCCGAGGACGCCGGCCCCTATATCACGATGGGCATGTGTTATGCGACTGACCCGGAAAACGGCGAGACCGACGTGACCATTCACCGGCTGTGCCTGCAATCGGCTGACGAGATTTCGATGTACTTTGTGCCGGGAGGCCGTCACCTGACCGTCTTTCGCGAGAAAGCAGAAAAGGCCGGCAAACCGCTGCCGATTTCCATCAGTATCGGTGTTGACCCCGCCATCGAAATCGCGGCTTGCTTCGAGCCGCCGACCACGCCGCTGGGTTATGACGAGTTGAGCGTCGCTGGCGCTATCCGGGGCATACCGGTCGAGCTGGCCGACTGCGTTTCAGTCAAGGAAAAGGCCATCGCGAACGCGGAATACGTGGTGGAAGGCGAACTGCTGCCCGACGTGCGCATCCGCGAAGACATCAACACCGACACCGGCAAAGCCATGCCCGAATTTCCAGGCTACACCGGTCGCGCCAACCCCGAACTGCCCGTCATCAAGGTCAAAGCGGTCACGCACCGCAAGAATCCTATTATGCAGACGGTTATCGGACCTTCCGAGGAACATGTCTCGATGGCAGGCATTCCGACCGAGGCCAGCATTCTGTCTATGGTTGACCGTGCCATGCCGGGCAAACTGCTGAACGTCTATTGCCACAGCGCGGGCGGCGGCAAATACATGGCTATCCTGCAGTTTAAGAAAGGCATTCCGTCCGACCAGGGGCGCGAACGTCAGGCGGCGCTGCTGGCTTTCAGCGCGTTCAGCGAGCTGAAACACGTCGTTCTGGTCGATGAAGACGTCGATCCCTTCGACAGCAGCGATGTTTTGTGGGCGCTGAATACGCGCTTCCAGGGCGACATCGACACCATCTTCATCCCAGGCGTGCGCTGTCATCCCCTCGACCCGTCGCAGCGCGTCGAATACAACAATAACCTGCGCGATTTCGGGATTTCCTGCAAGACGATATTCGACTGCACCGTGCCCTTCGCGCTGAAGGACAACTTCAAACGGGCGCAGTTCCAAAAGCTGGATCCGACGAAATGGGTGCCGGACTATAAGGCCTAGCCGTCGGATAGGGCAGAGAAGGAGTGAGTACGTCCATCCTCCGAACCGGTCATGAACGTGGAGGGGGATAAGGGGGGCACCTTCCGGGGTGTGAGTGTAGGGACACCTTCCGACCCGCAAGGGTCGGTTGGTGTCCGCTCATATTCCATGCCGGACACACCCGAACGGACAAGGTGTAGGGCGGGCATTGGGCGGGCATTGTATGCCCGCCGCCTCCGTCAGCAACCGAACGGACAGCTGGCGGACAGCAATCCGCCCGCTCACGCGTACGGAGAGCTGTCCCTACAGGGTGTTATCGGTGTAATCTAAAATATGGGGTGTGAGGAAATCAAGTAACAGCGTCTCATTGGCGTTCAAGCTACGGTTGCGCAGGGACACCAGGCCAATCTCGGAATAGACGGGCGTTGGCAGTTCGGCCGCAACGACCGTATCGTCGGCATGACCGAGCATACCGGCGGGTATCAACGCGATGCCGATGCCTTTTCTGACAGCGCAGAGTACCAGGTCGTGGCGCGAATAAGAGGCGACTACGTTAGGCTCAAATCCGCTGTGCTGTGCCATTTGCAGAAAGCTGTCATACAGGTTAGAATCCGGGTCAAAGGTCACCCAGCGTTCTCCTTGCAGCTGCGACAGCGCTACCGGTTTGCCGCCTGCCAGGGGATGGGTACTGCGCAAAGCGACGACCAGACGGTCCTGTATCAGTGGCTTCCAACTGTATTTGAGTGGAGAGAGGTTGTTGGTGCGCATGATGGCGAAACTGACCTGTCCAAAGTCCAATCGTCGTGTCAGATTGGCTTGCTCGCGTTCATACACCTCCAGCTTGATACCCGTATGGGCGGTCTGGAAATCAGTGAGAGCCGACGCCAAACCATAGCAGCCCACCAGGGGCAAACTGCCGACGCGCAGCGTCGAGTAGCGCTTTGACCCATATTGCTGCATGAGGCGTATCGCTGCTTTTTGGTCATCAAACAGCTCGGTGGCGAAATCATAGAATACCTCACCGGCTGGCGTCAGTGACACGTCGCGTTTTCCGCGATGGCGCTCAAAGAGGGTGGCGTTCAGCTCGCCTTCCAGCTTGTGAATTTGTTTCGACAAGGACGACACCGAAGCATGCTCACTTTCGGCCGCCGCCGTCAGCGTTCCCATTCGCGCCACGGCAAGGAAATACTCTATCTGACTCATGTTCACCGCATGCTCCCTTGTCGGCTATCAGTGTAGCATGCGGGATTACTTCCAAACCCGGTCTCTATTTGCGTATTTTGGCACGTTAATTGTCTGAACTGGAATAGCTGCAGGAAACCAGAGCCCCTTTCCATTTCGGACTAATTACCCCCCGAATTCATCATTGCTCCCGCGCGCTTGAGTGAACAAAATGGGAGTTAAGAAAGAAAAGGCGAGGCTTAACGCGTCTGTGGGGTCGCGTAAGCCACTACAAACGTCGGAGGGAGCAAAAATATGGCGGAAGAGAAAAAGAAATTAATAACGAAGCGTGAAATAGGACTGGTGGTCGGCATTTTGGTCGGCATTATCGTCTATCTCATTCCCATCAGCGCCGAGGCCTTAAGCAAAGGCGGTCACATCACCTTGGCTCTGACGCTGATGACGGTGGTATGGTGGGCCTTCCAAATCGCGCAGCCCGCCTATGTGTCGGGCGTATTTCTTGCGCTTTTGGTTATTTTCGGGGTGGTACCACTGGACCCGGCAACTTTGGCGCCCGATGCGGTCGTGCCAGCCGGAGTCGGACTGATTACCGCCAACGCCACCGAAACGGCAAAAATTGTGTTTCGTTCCTGGACTACCCAAAATCTTTGGCTCATCATCGGCGCCTACTTAATTGCGGCGGCGGTGGAAAGCTCTGGCTTGGGCAAGAGAATCGCCTACAGCTACATGTTGCGTTTTGTGAAAGACTACAAGTCCATCATCGTCGGCATCTTCGTGTTGACGCTGATTTTGAGCCTGCTGATTCCGCACCCTTGGCCACGCGCTCTGATGATTATGTCGGTTATGCACGTCATTATCAAAGCGTCTGACGTGTCCAAAGAGGACGCGGTAAAAATCGGCTTCACCGTGTTTGCCGCGTCCGTTCCGGTCAGCCTGATTTTCCTGACCGGTGACGCGACCATCAACATTTTGGCCGCTGACTATGCCGGAGGCCTTAGCTTCGTGCAGTGGTTTCTGAACATGGGTGTCCCGGCGCTAGTCGCCTCCATCCTGGCGATGGTTCTGATTTTCGTGTTGTTCAAACCGAAAAAGGAAGTCGTCATCAACAAAGAGGACGTCCGCGCAAACCTGGCCTCGCTGGGCAACATGTCCAGCAAAGAAATCAAAACCTTGGCGTGGATTATCATCGCCATCGCGCTGTGGATGACCGACAGCTTGCACGGCATCAGCACAGGCTGGGTCGCGCTGATTGTCGGCGTGTTGCTGGCCTTCCCGATTGTTGGCGGTATCCTGACCCCGAAGGACTGGGGTACCGTTCCGGTTCAGACGCTGGTATTTTTGACGGCGGCTATGGCCATCGGCAGCGTCGGCGGCGCCACCGGCATGAACGACTGGATTGCCACCACGTTCTTTGGCGGTATTTCCAGCTCGGCCCTGGCCAACCCCTTTGTACTCGCGTTCATCGTGACCGTTATCGCGATGATTCTGCACATGTTACTTGGCAGCGTCATCGCTGTCATGGGGGTTGCGGTCCCGGCTATTCTGGCCATGACCGGTCCGCTGGGTATCAGCCCAATCGTCCCGACTCTGATTGCGTACATGGCCATCAGTTCGCACTACATCTTCCCCTTCCAGCACCTCAACATGTTGGTTGGTTCCGCTGAAGAAACCGGCGGCTACACTCAAAAAGAGACCATCAAGATGGGTATTCCGCTCATTGCGGTGGTATTCATTGTGACGGTTGTCGTCATGGTTCCCTGGTTCAAGATTACGGGGGCTCTGTAAATTCAAGCAATTGAGTGAGTGCGTCCATGGGCGCACTCGCTCAATCTTGTGAAGGAGCGCAGCAACATGAAACGTATCATTGTGGGAATTTCAGGCGCCAGCGGCGTTCAGCTGGGGTATGCCGGGTTAAAAGCTCTGTCTGCTCTGGACGGTGTC
>JAIRWZ010000100.1 GCA_031268615.1 Actinomycetes bacterium
GCCGTCGCGCGAGCAGTGTGACGCGGCCTGTACCGAGCTGGCAGCGGCGGAAAAAGCGACGGAGGGAGTACGTCCATGAGCAAAGCGACGCGTGCCGCGTACGGAGAAACCCTGGTGGAACTGGTCGGGGAGGGGCTGGATATCGTTGCGGTTGAAGCTGACCTGTCGGGCTCGACCACGACGGCGAAGCTGGGTGCGGCCTATCCTGACCGGCTGTTTAACGCCGGGATTGCCGAGGCCAACATGACTGACGTTGCGGCGGGTTTTGCCTTGGCGGGGTACGTGGCTTTTACCGGTTCGTTTGCGGTATTTGGGACGGGGCGCGCTTACGACCAGGTGCGCAATACCGTGTGCTACAACCAGCTGAACGTCAAGCTGGCGCCGACCCATGCCGGGGTGACGGTCGGTCCTGACGGGGGCAGCCATCAGATGTTGGAAGATTTGGCGTTAATGCGGGCGCTGCCCCATATGCGCGTGTTGGTGCCGGCTGATTTTGTGGCGGCAAAGGCCTGTCTGCGCTATGCGGCGTTGACGCCGGGACCGTTTTATATACGGCTGGGGCGCGACAAAGTGCCCGACATCTATGGGCCGGCTGGTGTTGTTTTCGGTGACGTGGGCGCTGACGTCGGTGGTGCGGGTGTGGGCGCTGATGGTCTGGACGTGACGCGCGCTCAGGTGTTGAGACGTGGTCGCGACGTAACCATTGCGGCCTGCGGGATTGAGGTTGGGGAAGCTTTGAAGGCGGCCGACGCTTTGGCAGCGTCAGACGGCATTGACGCGGAAGTCATTGACGTGATGTCGGTCAAGCCGCTGGACGTTGACACGCTGGTGGCGTCAGTGGCGAAAACCGGCAGACTGGTAACGGCCGAAGAACACAACGTGCTGGCGGGTATGGGCTCGGCGGTGTCTGAAGTGTTGAGCGAGCTGCGACCGGTACTGACCCGACGTGTGGGCGTGGCGGATGTTTTTGGCACCAGTGGCAGTCCCGCCGAACTGATTAAGTATTTCGGCTTGGACGCTGCGTCCATCGAGCGCGCCGCCCGCGAACTGTTGTAGTTGTAGGATTGTAAGGACAGTCCTCCTATAGGCGTTGTTCGGTGGATTTGGACACGGCGGCTGTACCTAGCGTTACGGCTACCAGCAGCAATCCTAGCCAGAGGAGGGCGAGAGACTCGTCACCCGTTTTAGGCATGGTCTTTTTACCGGTAGACGTATCCCCTTCTGGATTGTTCTTTTTGTCATCGTTACTGGCGGGTGCCTTTACACTGAATACACCCGCAAAACGCCAGCCCGCAAAATACGGCCAATTTCCCTCGGTACCTTCGTAGATTTCATAGTTGCCGTAGGTGCCTGCCTTTGCGTAAATCGGATAGGTTCCCGCCGGGTCTCCTTTTTGGTAGGTGGTGGATAGGGGAACGGCGCTGTTTGCGAATTCCTTTTGATGAGCGGCAAAGCTGAAGCTATCTCCAATGGGATCGCCGTCTTGCTTTTTTCCGTTATAACTCATTGCCAGACTATACGACGAGCGTAGTGGCACCTCGGTACCAACGGTTATTTCCCCGTGAGTGGCTTGGGGCACCAGCGGTCGTGGACGAATCACAATGCTGCGGGTAGTAGTCGGCTCTGCTTCTGGCGGCAATTTTCCGTCAGCGGTGAACACAAGCGAGAATTCCTTGTTGCCCACATTGGTTTCAGTGGGAGGAAGCCCCGGAACCCATAGCCTAGTTTCGGGTTGTTCGGGAGACTCGTCTGGATTTCGCCAAAATGAAAGCACTCCGGTAAGCCAGGTACTTTCGGATACATCGTAGCGAATACCGTGGGGCTCACCGTCGTAGTAGCCGTCATAGCCTTGTGCGCGCAACGTTTCTGCGTTGGGAGGATCATTGGTTACCACAAGGGGTGTGTAGTCAATAACCGATATCCCTTCCGGTTCATAGGCGTACTGTGCCTGATACACTCGGTTTGCATAGACGGGCAGTGCAGAATCCACGACAGGCGACCAGCCGAGGAACACGAAATCTTTGGCGGTGACTATATTTGAAGAGAGGAAATTGCTTGCGGCAAAGAGGGGGTTACCGCCAGCGTCTTCTAAATCGTCCAGACTGTCTCCTTCCGGCACCGCATAGCTTGTAAGGGGAGTGTTTATGTACGCTCCTTGCGCGCCAATCTCGAAACGCACGGAATAGGATTTTTGTATAATCCCGCCTGGGGTATACGCGTATTGTGCAGTGTAGAGACGTACTTCTTCCACCGGAGACGTGACATTTACCACAGGCGACCAACCCACAAAGGAAATATCGGGGTTCGTTGTAGTTTCAACCGATGGTATAGCAAAGCCCGGCGTTTCGCTCAAAGAATCGCCTTTCTTAATGGCCAGCGTAACGGAAGGCACTGCGTTAGCTCCGCTGTCAATGGTGCCATAGATACCTCCCGCGTCAAAGGTAACGCCAAGGTATGTATCTGAAGGATTGGAGGTTGATATACCGGCATACACAGCCTTGTAGGTCACTGCCGTGTTAACAGGGTTAGTCAGTATAGTGCTTTGCACAGGAACGGTTGTTGGATACTCATTTTCTAATGCCCATCCGGTAAATTCGTAACCTGTATTTGGCGTTATGGTAGGCGTCTGGGAAAGATCAATTTGCGCAAGGCTTGTTCCGGAGAGGACTTGGTAGGTGACGGTTTTTCCGCTGGAGCCGAGATTTCCAAACCTATCCGCGTCAAAAGTAACGCCAAAGTAGGTAGCTGAAGGGGGTGTATCCGTACCGGCATACACTGCCTTGTAAGTTACTGCCGTGTTAACAGGGTTAGTCAATATATCACCTTGCACAGGAACGGTTGATGGATACTCATTTTCTAATGCCCATCCGGTAAATGTGTAGCCAGGAGTCGGCGTAACCTCTGGTACGGCGCTAAAACCAAGGTTTGTTTGCAAGTTGCCCCCTGACGGGACTTCATATACTGCGGATGCCGAGCCTGAGCTGAGATTTCCGTAGGGACTGTCTGCGTCAAAGGTAACCGGCAGGTATTTTACCCACACCGCCCACAGATTACAGTCAATCCTGAGGGCAGAAGAAGTGGGAGTCTCAATGGACTCGCCCCCTGCATAGGCGACTGTCCCCGCGTTTGCGTCTGCCTGACTTTCTGCCCAACCTTCAAACTGATAACCTTCTGGTTCCGGCGTGGGACGGTATGCGTCATAGCCAAGCAGAGAGAACTTTTGTCCCTGCCCTACGTACTGCCGGATATTGCCGGGGTCGGTGAAGGGTTGTCCCTGGGCGTCTTCTGCGTCGGCAGGGTAATTGACATGGTAGGTATAGACAACGAACTTATCGGGAGTTGTATAGGTAGCTGTCAGCACGACGTCACCCGTGATAGTGAGTGTTTCGCCCGGATAGTACAGGTGTCCGTTCGCGTCTGTCCATCCGGTAAATTCAGTGTCAGCGGGCGCAACCAAAGAACCGTTGGTGCTTGGGTCAAGTACGCGTGCCTCCGTCGCCCGTTCGTATGAACTGCGGTCGATAGGCGCAGTACCGGAAGCCTCGCCGCCTAGGTAGGTGACCGTAAAGGTCTGAGGTTTCCAATCGGCATAGACTGACAGGTCCTCTGTCACTGGCAATTCAGGCGACAGCGGGGTCGTTTCTCCGGGACCGAGAGGTATGACCCAGCCTTGAAACTCTCCTTTGCTGGGATATATCGTACCTTCAGTGTAGTTGACAGTGACCCCTACGGCCGCGAGCGCTATCTGAGGATTATCGACGTATTCTCCCTGCGCACGGGTATAGGTACCCAGCAACGTTGCATTTGCCAGTCCGTCATAAACCGATATCGTATACGGATCTTGCGTCCATTTGGCGTAAAGCCGCACATTGGCGTCAGGCATGACTTCTGTTGCGAAGTCGAAACGTGTCATGTCGTCGCTAGGACTGGTGTACCAACCGTCAAACACCCACTGCGATCCACCGTCTGTTCGAACAGGATCGGCTGGTTTTTTAGAAGCCAGAGCTGTTCCTGCGTAAAGTCCAGTGATGTCCGGCACAGAGTTTCCCCCCTGCGTGTCAAACGAGAGGGTAAAGGAAAGGCGGTCATAAAACAGATATTGATCAGCCAAAGTTTTCGCCGTGGGGACACTGAAACCACTCGCCGTTTTTTGCAGCGCGTTGCTGGTGAGCGCTTTCATGCCCTTGATTTCTTTGAGAGCAAAAGGAGCCCCACTGCTGAAAGCGGTTTGAGAGTACGTTTCGTCGCGTACATAGTATTTCTGGCCATACTGTACTGCTCCGGGCGTATTCTTCCCATCGATTGTTTCAAACATATAGTTTAGATTTATGGTCATGCCCGTGGTAAGCCAGTTGGCGGTGAGCGTTTGTTGTGTGCCGGATTTCGGGAGCAGGTCGGTTGATATGGTAATTACTTTTGAAACGAATACAGTGGTGACCCCCGACGCTTTCCACCCTTGGAAATTCAGTTGAGTCCCCGGTGCGGAAAGCGTAGCCAGCGGGGATACCGGCCACACTGCCGCGACGTCCTGCTCGTATTTTGCGGCAAAACTATAGCGACTGGCATTGGTATAGGTCTGACTGCCCACAGAAAGCGTTGCCTTTGACGTGGAGCTGTTGGTTGTGTCATACGGCGTGAATGAGAAGGTATAGAGCGTACGCTTGTAGTAGACATTCAGTACTGTCGTGCCATTGCCCAGTACGGTGTCACTGGTGCAACGGGTAAACCCATACCCGCTCCACGCGGGGACCGTGACTGATGAGGCGGCAACGAGTGATGGTGCGTTTGTGACGAAGGTACTTGTCGCCGCGCCTGCCATCGCACTCTGCGTGAACTTGCCGAAATACTCATAGTTGCCCAAATCCGTGCCCGTATCGCCAACGATTCCCTTTTTCTCCATCCAGACAACGACGGTGTAGTTGACAGACAGAGGGGTCCACACGGCGTACAGTCGGGTGTCTTCGTCAATTGCGGTGGCAAAGTTAAACGGCGTGGTTCCACCCTTAGCAATTGCCCAATGGTCAAAGGTGTAACCGGGACGGGTTGGCGCGTTGGGTTCCGTTGCGGTGCCATGCGTTTCAAAGGTTTGGAAGGGGACCTGACTGCCCTCGGAGACGAAATAGACCGACACGCCTTCGGCTAACGTTGGTGAAAGCGTTAGGTCTTCAGTAACCGGAGTGTCGAAATCATATACAGCCCCCTGACTTTTCCAGCCGACAGTATCATCAAAGCGCATACCGGCTGGAGCAGTAAAAAGACTCATTTCGCTGTCGGTAGGCTCACTGACCGTCGCATTCGGACCGACATGCTTTGTCAAAAAAGATTCACCGAAACCATTCAGGAACGTGACGAGTGAATCTTCGGTGAAACGAGCAAACAAGTTTACAGCGCCGGTAACCGGTTGAGTGAAATCATAAGGATTGTCATTTGCTGCGTTAAATTCGTACCATCCCCTGAAATGTCGCTCTGGCGTCGTGCTTTTTCCCGCGTATGCTACCGATCCCGGGTTACGTGCGGTTTGGCCATCGGCGACGAATTGGACCAGAGAGGGGTACCCTATTGCTACTTCGTCGTCTGCGGCAAATCCTCCTCCCGGTGTCGTCGATACTTGAGAAAAGGTGATTTTGTGTTCGACAGTTGCGGGATCGCCGTATACGAAGCTGGCAAAAGCTGTCAGTGCGATGGCAACAATACATGCTACGAAACATATACGAGTTGTGGTACTCATTCTCTCTTCCTTCCACTTGCCCTGGTTCCCGGTGTGCGGCTCTGAGGTGCGTTAATGACGCAAGGGTCGCTAAAATAAACATGGCTATTCTACACTATTGTGAGCATGGAAGTTGCATTCATCCGCAGACGTTCGCCCGTTCATCTCCTGACTGGTATAATGAGCAGTCCTGTGCCCGACTCCCGTCGGGTTTTGTGCTTGTGGCCAAATGCAAGAAACGGTCGTGGCGAGGTGTTGGGGCCGGCGGCCGCTTCGGACATGAGGAGGATGTATGTGTGGGATAGTCGGATACGTGGGGGACAGGCAGGCTGCAGAGGTTTTGCTGTCGGGATTGGCGCGTCTGGAATACCGCGGATATGATTCTGCCGGGGTTGCCATACTGCATGACCATGGGCACGACCACAATCACGACCACGACGTTGACGCTGATGATGATGCAGGCAACGGGAACAGCAATAGCAACGGCAACGGCGCGCTGACCCTGCGCAAGTCGGTTGGCAAACTGGCGGCGTTGCGCGAAGCCTTAGACGCCGAGCCGTTGTCCGGGTCCGTTGGCATTGGTCACACGCGCTGGGCGACGCATGGCCGCCCGACGGTCGCCAACGCGCACCCGCACCGGGATTGTTCGGGGGATTTGGCGCTGGTACACAACGGTATCATCGAAAACTACGCGTCTCTGCGCGAGGAATTGCGCCGCGAGGGGCACAGCTTCCTGTCAGACACCGACACCGAAGTCATCGCGCACCTGATTGAAACATACTGGAATGAGCAAGATACGAAACAGCCGACGGGGAGTGAGTACGTCCAGACCAGCCAGCCCGGTTTGCGTCTGGCAGCAGCGGTGGCTGCGGCTATGCGTCGGCTGAAAGGCGCCTACGCGATTGCCGTCATGCACCGTGATGAGCCCGGAACCATCGTGGCGGCACGCAAAGATTCGCCGCTCATTGTCGGTCTGGGGCAGGACGAGAACTTTGTGGCAAGCGACATTCCGGCGGTGCTGGAATACACGCGCGAGGTCGTCATTTTGCACGATGACGAGCTGGCTATCCTGTCTGCCGACGGGGTGACAGTGCTGAATACTTGTCTGGAAGAGCAGGAACCGGAGCTGCTGCACGTTGCATGGAGTCTGGAGGCTGCCGAAAAAGGTGGCTATGAGGATTTCATGCTGAAAGAGATTCACGAACAGCCGACTGCCCTGCGGGAAACCTTGCGTGGGCGTCTGGTGGATGGCGTGGTGCAGTTGAGCGAGCTGGAGTTGGACGACGCGGAGATAGCAGGGCTGAATCAGGTCTTTATTATTGCCTGCGGAACCAGCTACCACGCCGGACGCATAGCCGAAATTGTCATGGAAGTCTGGGCGCGCATACCTACCGAAGTACAGGCATCCAGCGAGTTTCGCTACGCAGACCCGATAATTGACGAGCATACGCTGGTGGTAGCCATCACGCAGTCGGGAGAGACGGCTGACACGCTGGCCGGGGTGCGGGAGGCGCGCGCGCGCGGAGCCAAGGTCATGGCGATTACCAATGTGGTCGGCTCCCGCGTGACGCGCGAAGCCGACGGTGTCATCTACACGCACGCGGGGCCAGAAATCGGCGTGGCAGCTACCAAAACCTTTACGTCGCAGATTGCCGCGTTAAATATCCTGGCGTTGAAGCTGGCGCAGAGCAAGGGCACCTTGGAACAGCGCGTAATCGAAGACATCTATGATGAGCTGTCGTCGCTGCCCGAACTGGTCGCCAACCAGCTGCTGCACCAAGACGAGATACAAGCCTGTGCGTCAGGCGACTGCTGTATCAACGCGTGTACCTCGTTGTTTTTGGGACGGGGTATCGGTGTGCCTGTCGCTATGGAAGGCGCGCTGAAACTGAAAGAAATCTCGTATATCCACGCCGAGGCCTATCCCGCCGGAGAAATGAAACACGGACCCATTGCGCTCATCAGCCCGGAGGTGCCTGTCATCGGCATCGCAACGAACGCCGCCACCTACGAAAAAGTCATCAGCAACATCGAAGAGGTGCGCGCCCGCGACGCGCAGGTCATGTTGGTCGGGACGGAGGGAAACGAGGAGCTGCGCCACTACGCGGAACACGTCTTTTACGTGCCCGAAGTCAGCGAGCTGCTCTCTCCCATCGTCGCCACGGTGCCGCTGCAATTGCTGGCTTACTACATCGCGAAAGCGCGCGGGTGCAACGTTGACCAGCCTCGCAATCTGGCAAAATCCGTAACGGTCGAATAGATACCGCAGGCAACAGACAGGGGAGGGGACATGCTTGTTGGCTTGGGCGTTGACATAACCGAAATAGAGCGTATGCGCGCCGCCCTGACGCGTCGTCCCCGCCTGAAAGAGCGTCTGTTCAGCGAAGATGAACGCTGGTACTGCGAACACAAGGCTCACCCGGAAACGCACTATGCCCTGCGCTTTGCCGCGAAAGAGGCCGTGCTGAAGGCGCTGGGAACGGGCTTTGCGGGTATGGCGTTTCGTGACGTTGAAGTCGCGCATGATGAGCGAGGGCGTCCAATCCCGAAACTGAGTGGCGCGGCGGCAAAGCGCGCCGATGAGCTGGGTATTATCGAAATCCACCTGTCATTGTCCTACACCCATACGACCGCGGTGGCTTCTGCTGTGGCAATTACCGCTGAGGCTCGGCCAAAGAAGGAGAAGCCGGTTGACGTGCGGGAAAAGCTGACGCGTGAGTTTCGTGAGTTGCGCGGTGTTCTGGACGAGCTGGAAAGCGGGTTGGCAGAAGAGCCGGACTCAGACTCAGACGTGAGTGGTGACGATGTCGCGGCATGAGCGCAGTGACGCCGAGCTGGGCGCGCTGTTACCGCTGCCTGCGGTAGACGCCAACAAGTATAGTCGCGGGCGTTTGCTGGTGGTCGCTGGTAGCGAGCGCTACACCGGCGCGGCGGTGTTGTCTTGTCTGGCTGCGGTGCGCAGCGGTATCGGATACCTGACGCTGGCGACGACGCCGGGCGCTGCCGCCGTGGTACGTGCCGCTGCTCCGACGGTGGTGGTGCAAGCTTATGGCGCTGAGTGTTCACCGGTTTGGGATTTCTCTCGTGTGTTTGAAATGGCAAAGGGGCAGAATGCCCTTCTCATCGGTCCCGGTCTGGGGCGCGAACCGGAAACGCTGGCTTTCGTGCGACAGTTAGTTGCCGCGGCACGGATACCGCTGGTGTTGGATGCCGATGCCTTGTATGCTTTCAGTCCAGAAGGTGGCGGCAGCGTCCGTGACCTGCCGACCGATGTTGCAGTGATACTGACGCCGCATGCGGGAGAGTACGCCCGCTTGTTCCCGTCAACGGACGGTACTGCGGCGTTGGATAGTACGGTTGACATGAGGTCTGGATCCTCGGGTCAAAGCCCGAGGATGACCTGTATGTTAGCCGGTTCCGCTACGGCAGACGTGCTAGCCGGTTCCGCTACGGCCGACGTGCCGGTCGGTCCTGCGGCGTTGGATATGCCGGTCGTTTTCGCCACGTCGTCAGACACCCCTGTCATTCCCGCTACCCCGGTCATTCCCGCGGACGCGGGAATCCAGAATGGTGCGCTGGTTGTTGTCGCCAAAGGTCCGGTGACGCGCATTGCGACGGGCGGGATGGGCGGAGACGAGTGGAC
>JAIRWZ010000129.1 GCA_031268615.1 Actinomycetes bacterium
GTCGCGACGACGCGCGCGTAATTGAGGTTGTGCGGTAATGCAAAGGTCACAAAAAGATGCCGAAATTTTTTTGTGCAGCCAGTTAGCGATTACTAACTTTATCTCAGGTATGTCAAGGAATCAGGAAATCTAACAGGAAACCGAGGAGAAGCTAATGCCCGCCACCAACAAAAACAAACAAAACCTGACCATTGCCTTGGCCGGTAATCCCAATTCCGGCAAGACGACGCTGTTTAACCGCTTAACCGGGTCCACGCAGCGTATCGGCAACTGGCCAGGCGTGACCGTCGAAAAGAAAGAAGGTCGCGTGCGTGGCCGAAAGGAAATCGAACTGATTGACCTGCCGGGCGTGTATTCATTATCACCCTACACGCTGGAAGAAGTCGTCAGCCGTGACTTTTTGGTAAACGAAGAGCCCGATGCAATCATCAACATTGTTGACGCCTCCAACATAGAGCGCAACCTCTATCTGACCACCCAACTATTAGATATCGGCATTCCGGTAGTCGTTGCGCTGAACATGATGGACATCGTGAACAAACGCGGCGACATTATTGACGTGACCAAACTGCAGGAAAAGCTAGGCTGTCCTGTCGTTGAAATCAGTGCGACGAAAGGGTTCGGCATTTCCACTTTGGTCGGCACGGCGTTTGAGGCCGCGCATTTTGGCGCGACCCCGCATTTCGTGCGTGACGAAAAAGGCAGCGAGATTGTCCACCATGATGAGGTCGTCCCGGAACACCGTCACCAGGAAACGCATTTCGAGCGGCAGTTTTCCGCGCCGGTCGAAGCAGCGGTTGACGAGATTGCCACTATTATTAAAGGCGACGTACCCGTAGAACACCTGCGTTGGTATGCCATCAAGTATTTCGAACGCGACACCAAGGTACTGGAAGCCTCGCCTCTGCCGGCTGACGCGCGTACTCGTATTGAGGCTATCATCACGCGCGCCGAAACCAAAATGAACGATGTCTCGACTTCGATTATCACCGGCGAATCCTATGACTTTATTTCCGGCGTTGTCGCCGATACGGTCACGAAAAAGAACAGTGGTATGACGATTTCGGATAAAATCGACTCTATCGTGACCTCGCGCATTTTGGGTCTGCCCATTTTTGTGCTGGTCATGTTCCTGGTCTACTACGTGTCGGTAACTACCATCGGCACCATCGTGACCGACTTTACCAACGACACCTTCGTCGGCACCTGGATTCAGGAACCCATTGCGAGCTGGCTGGGAGGCACCGGCATGTTTGCCTGGCTCCAGTCTCTGATTGTTGATGGTATCGTCGGCGGCGTCGGCGCAGTTATCGGCTTTGTGCCCCAAATGCTCATCTTGTTCCTGTTTCTGGCGCTGCTGGAAGACTGCGGCTATATGGCGCGTATCGCGTTTTTGATGGACCGCATTTTCCGTCGCTTCGGCATGTCGGGTAAGTCGTTCATCCCGCTGCTTATCGGCACCGGCTGCGGCGTGCCGGGCATTATGGCCACGCGTACGATTGAGCAAGACCGCGACCGCCGCATGACCATTATGACCACGACCTTCATGCCCTGTGGCGCGAAACTTCCTTTTATCGCTCTGATTGCTGGCGTGGCTTTCGGCGGCGCCTGGTGGGTAGCGCCCAGCGCGTATTTCCTTGGTATTGGCTCGGTTATCGTCAGCGGCATTATCCTCAAGAAAACCAAACTGTTCTCCGGCGACCCCGCGCCCTTTGTTATGGAACTGCCCGCCTACCACTTCCCGGTACCGCGCAATGTGTTTTATTCGGTGTGGGAGCGCGGCAGCGCCTTCATCAAAAGGGCGACAACCTTCATTTTGCTGACGTCGATTGCCATCTGGTTCCTGTCGAGCTTCGGCTTTGAAGGCGGTGGCTTTGGCATGGTCGATGACCTGAACAACTCGGTAGCCGCCAATCTGGGCAATCTGATTGCCTGGATATTCTCACCCCTTGGCTTTGGCAACTGGAAGGCCGCCATCGCCAGTGTGCTGGGACTGGCCGCCAAAGAAGAAATCGTGTCGGTCATGGGCGTGCTAACCTCTATCAGCGGTGAAGCGCTGGATTTGGTCGAGGAAGGCGCGATGTCCACTCTGAACCCCATCATGCTTCTCTTCGGCGGTGGCGCCACGACGCTGGCCGCGGCCTATTCGTTCCTGGTGTTCAACCTACTCTGCGTGCCCTGCTTCGCGGCAGTCTCCACCATGGCGAGCGAAATGAAATCCGCCAAATGGTCGTGGCTAACGGTCGGCTATCAGTGCGGTTGGGCCTATGCTATCGCGTTCATCGTGTATCGCCTGTGGCTCTGGATAGGACTAAGCATGTTCAGCGCATGGACGGTAGTAGCGCTGGTCGTATTGGCGGCTCTCCTGTTCCTGCTGTTCAGGCCGCAGCCAAAGAACAAGGAAGTGAGTACGTCCACACCAGCATTATCTAAAGGCTGACACCGTCTTTAGCTTTGCAGGACGTCGTACCTGTATGGTAAGGAGTAAGGACACCAACCGAGCCGTTGGGATTGGTTGGTGTCCGTCCCTACACCTAGTTGTAGGGGCGCCGTTCGACCTACCAGATTAACTGGCGTCCTGCGCACGGTGTCTGTAGGGACGCCAATCGACCCGCCAGATTAGCTGGCGTCTCGCGCATAGTATTTGTAGGGACGCCTTTCGACCTGCCAAGGTCGATTGGCGTCCGCTGTTCCTGCTGAAGAGATGTTTCCCACGGAAAGAAGTGTTACCCTATGAACACGATGATGAACTGGATTTCACATAATGTTGCCTCTCTGATTGCCCTGTCGATTATCACAGCGGTCGCGGTTTTCTCCGCCTTCAGCCTACGCCGCCAGAAACGTCTAAGCGGCACGATATGCGCCAACTGCCCCCACGCGAGCGAGTGCTGCAAAGGCATTGCCCCCGGAGAAACTGCCCCCTGCCACACCAGCGTCGTGAAAAACGCATGAAAACCGTAGGGCGGGCAATCCTTGTCCGCCAAAAGTGGCAACAATGTTGCTATGCGCTACAATAAGCCCTCACGCACAACAAAGCACAACAGAAAAGAGGGCACACAATGAAAAAAGTTTTACTGGTTAACGGCAGCCCACACAAGCATGGCTCGACAGCTACAGCTCTGGCCGAAGCCGCGGCAACGCTCACCGAAACTGGTGTTGAAAGCGAAGTCTTTCACCTCGGCAACGGTCCCTTCTACGGCTGCATCGCTTGTCGCGCCTGCAACACGTTGGGACACTGTCGCTACGAAGACGACCCGGCCAACGCGCTGGCCGAAGCCATAAAAGGTGCCGACGGCGTCATTATCGGCTCACCCACCTATTACGCCAGTGCAAACGGAGCCTTATGTGCCGTGCTTGACCGCAGCTTCTATTCGCAATCCTCCCAGTTCGCTGGTAAGCCAGCCGCCGCCATCGTAGTATGTCGGCGCGGGGGAGCAGCCAGCGCTTTCGACCGTCTGAACAAATACTTCACCATCAGCCAAATGCCAGTGGTGTCCAGCCAATACTGGAACCACCTCCACGGCACCAACGCCGAAGAAGTCAAACAGGACGCCGAAGGTCTCCAAACAATACGCGTACTGGCACGCAACATGGCAAACATGTTAAAACACGCCCCCTACCCAACAGACCGCAGCGAACCCAGAGCCTGGACCAACTTCATCCGCTAAACAAGCAAGAGCGGGCATTCCATGCTCGCCATGGGACAAGGTTTTGTAGGGCGGGCATTCCATGCCCGCCGCCTGTTACAACCAGCAATAACAGCCAAAGAAATGAGAGCTGAAACACAGCGTCCTCGCCGCAGGTTTGAGCCCGCATGCTACAATATTGCTGATATTTCAACGATGAAAGGAATGGTAATGGCGGAGTATTCAGTCAACCTCACATGGGACAAGGATGCAGCTGTATGGGTTGCTCAAAGTGATGATATAAAGGGATTGGTTCTGGAGTCAGGTTCACTGGATGCCCTCATCGAGCGTATTCGTGTCACCGCTCCCGAACTCCTTAAGCTAAATCATGATGATACCAAACCGGCTTCCATATGCTTCCGCTCTGAACGTCATGAGCTTCTTGCTGCTTGATGGCAGAATACGAAAAGAAAGTCCGTGATGAACTTCGAGCCGGTGGCTGCACCTTTGTGCGACGCGGCAAGGGTGACCATGATATTTGGTACAGTCCCATCACAAAACGAAACATCACGGTTGACACTAAAATAAAGTCACGTCATACCGCAAACGCCATAATGACCCAAAGCGGCATACCAAAACATTTCTAAAACAGAGGCGAGCACGTCCAAACCTGTACCCCTATGTAGAGCGGGCATTGTAT
>JAIRWZ010000061.1 GCA_031268615.1 Actinomycetes bacterium
GGGAAGAGCCGCAGGTCTGCCTGCTCTGCGTCGGCGGCGGCCCACAGTTAGGCGAGTTACGACGACTGGCCGACGAGCTGGGGTTGCGGCGCCAGGCGCTGTTCACTGGTGAGCGTCCCTGGGCGGAAATGCCCGACTACTACCGAATTGCGGACGTCCTGGTTGGCAATTCGTCAACGGAAACCCAAGGGCTGACCTTTATTGAAGCGCTGGCTTCTGGCCTGCCAATTGTGGTGCGCTATAACGACTGTTTCGACGGGATAATTGAGGACGGCGTAGCGGGTTCGCTCTTTCGCGATGAGTCTGGATTCCTGCCGGCAGTGCGCGCGGCGCTGACTCCGGAGGGAATGGCGGGGTCGGTGCGGGCAGAGCGGCGGGCAGGTGGGCTGGCGGTCGCCGCGGGTATGTCGAAAGAAACGTTTACGCAAAAGATAGAGACGGTCTATAGCGCGGCACGGGACGATAGGGGAAAATCGCTCACATGATGAAAAAAATACTGATAGGGATGGGCGCGGTGTTGGTGGTCGCAGTGCTTGGTGTGGTTGCGGCTCTATTGTGGACGGAGTATAGCTGGTTTGCGGCAAGTGGTTTTACCGGGGTGTTCACCGTGTCGTGGGTGTCGCGCGCGGTGTGCGCAGGCGTGTTCATCGTCGTCACCTACGCCCTCTTTCTGGCAACTTTGCTGTCCGTGCGGCGACGGATACGTCCGCAAAAGTCGCGTGCGGTCAGCCTGTCCACGCATGCTTTGGCCGTGTTGTTGGCGGTGTTGGCCTCTCTGCAGATATCGACGCAGTGGCAGACCTTTCGCCTGGCGGTCAGCGGTCACAGCTTTGGCTGGACGGAGCCTTTCACCGGATTGGACGCCTCGTTTTTCGTGTTTGTCATGCCAGCTGCCGAGCGCCTGATTAGCTGGCTGTTGTCGCTGGTTGTGTTAGAGGGTATCTGGATTGGGCTGTTGATTGTCATGTTTCCCCGTGGCAAGACGAAGAGTGACAAGGCACGGAGTGACGGGGTGGTGGGTGACAAGGCGAAAAGTGACGGGACGAAGGTCGGAGAGCCTGGAATGTCAGCAATCACTGGCAGTACACAGTTCGTGTGGCCCTACGTCCGCCCGTTGCTGGCCGCGCTGTTCGCGGTCATTGGATTGAACCTGGCGCTGTCAGCGTTTGGGCTGCTGTATTCGCAGGCCGGGCTGTTCCCTGGTCTGTCCGCCGTGGACGCCTGGGTACGGTTTCCGGGGCTTTTATGCGCCGGAGCTGGCGCTGGCCTGGTCGCACTCACTATTTTGGTGTGCGGGGGACGCAGTACCACCCGCAAGGGTCGGGATGGCCGAGGACGGCTGCGGCGCGCGCCCTTTGTGGTGGGCGGCGTGTGGGCTGTTGCCTCCGTGCTGACCCTGTCGGTCGCGCCTGCCGTGGTCAGCGCCCTGCGCGTCACGCCAAACGAGATGACCGCCGAGGCCCCTTGGGTGCAACACGCCATCGACGGAACGCAGGCTGCCTTTGGACTGGACCAGGTAGCGACGGTGGATTACCCGGTTGATGACGCCGCGGTTGGCGATAGTGCGGCGGCGGCCAGTGACGTGACGGCAACGGGAGCGGGGACGGCGGCCGCAACAGCGACGGAGACAGGGGCAGCGGCAGGGGCAGCAACGGGGACAGCGACGGCCGAGTTGTCCTCGGCGCGTATCTGGACCCCGTCGTCTCTGAAGCAAGCGTTCCAACAGCTGGAAACCGTGCGTCCCTACTATCAGCTTTCCTCCATTCAGCCCGACCGCTATGTGGTCAATGGACGCGAACAGGAAGTGTTAGTCGCGGCGCGCGAGATTAACGTCGGAGGTCTGCCAAAAAGCGCCCGAACCTGGGTCAACCGTCATCTGGTCTATACCCACGGCTACGGTCTGTCAGTCGCCAGCGCAACCGAGGTAGACGAGGGCGGTTTCCCCGTGTTTTGGGTCGGCGACGTGCCGCCCACGCTGTCAAGCGAGGTGGCGACCGCCTCCCCCGCGCTGGAAACGAACGAGCCGCGGATTTACTTCGGGCAACAAAAGAGCGACTGGGCGCTGGTCGGCACAAAACTGGATGAATTTGACCACGACGACGGCGACAAAAACGCCAGTTCACGCTATGCTGACGGACTGCAGGAAAGCGGCGGCGGCAATGACCGCGACGGCGCCACCGCCGGTACGGGCACGGGTATCCCGCTGGACAGTTTCGCCGCCCGCCTCGCGTGGTCGTTGCGTCTGCGCAGCAAAAACCTGTTGCTGTCCGGCTACGTGACGTCCGATTCCCAATTGCTGACCGTGCGCGGCGTGCGCTCACGCGTGGCAAAGTTGGCGCCTTGGTTGCAGTTGGATAGCAAAGCCTACCCTGCCTTGGTCGATGGACGTATCGTGTGGATTTTGGACGGCTACACTTCCACGGACCACTTCCCCTTCGCCGCCGCTTTGTCGGGCAACGGCGCTAACGGAGGCGACAACTACCTGCGCAATTCAGTGAAAGCCGTCATCGACGCCTACACAGGCAAAGTCACGCTCTACGCCTTTGGCGATGACCCCATTCGCGACGCCTGGGCTGCCATTTACCCCCACACCGTCACACCACAATCTGAGGTTTCTGAAGCCCTGGCCGCGCATTTCCGCTACCCCACCCGGCTGTTCAAAGCGCAGGCGCGTATCTATGCCACCTACCACATTGACGCTCCGGAAGTTTTCTACAACAAAGAGGACCTCTGGGGACAGTTCTCCGCCCCCGGCAAGAGCAGCGGTACGCTGGCGCCGTCCTACCACCTGCTGACCCTGCCCGACGACACAACCGCAACCTATGACCTGGTGCTGCCCTATTCCATCCCGAAAAAAGACAACATGATTTCACTGCTGACTGCTTCGTCAGACCCCGCGTCGTATGGTCAGCTGACGGCGTTGCGTCTACCGCGCGAAC
>JAIRWZ010000132.1 GCA_031268615.1 Actinomycetes bacterium
GTGTGCTCTTCCGATCTAAATCCTGCGTTTCGTCAATGAATTATTCTGTCATCCAAAACTGCTCGCGGACGCCTCATTGCCACTGGGCAGCGTCGATACCCTTCCCGCCGACCTGCCTGTGCCGACCCCTGCCCACGTTCGTGCTTTGGAATTGACGCTCACTGGTCCGCGCCTTTCCTTTCAGGACGCCCTGCAGCAAGCCGAAGCGCGCTGGATTGCCGACCGCTTTGAAGAAATTCTGGCTGACCCGATGGCTGCGCGCAGCGCCGACGACTTGGTGGTGCTGGTCTTTCAACACAGCCACGCCAGACCTATTGCTGACGAGCTGTCCCGTCGCGGACTGGCAGTTCAAATTTTAGGCGACACGAATTTCCTGAACCTTCCCCCCATCCGCCTTGCCCGCGATTTGCTGCGGGTTGTGCGGAACCCAGCCGATCCCGAACCCTTTCTGCGTCTGTTGCTAAGTCCTTTTGGCAGACTCAGCGATCGCGGGATTTACGAGTTGGCGGCCTCGCGCGGGGACTACGGCAACAGAGAGGAGCGAGCGCGTCCACTCTGGCAAGCGGCACACGAGGCACAGCTTTCCGACAGCGGAGATGCTTGTGAGCTGGCCGCTGTTGTGGCAACAATAGAGGCAGCGCGCAGTCGCATTGGGGTGATGGCGCTGTCGGAAGTTTTGACGCGTGCTTTTGCCGAGCGGGGTGTTGACGACTACTATCTGTCACGCGGACAGGCGGGTCGCCAAGCGTGGGCGAATTTCCGTAAACTCTGTCGTCTGTCGGATGTTTTTCAAACCGAAGGTCACGATAGCCTGGACTTTGCCGCGCATTTGGATCGGATGGAAGAAGCTAATGCGAAGATTGAGGCGGAAAGTCTCAGCCCTCGCGACCAGTCGCGCATACGCATTATGACGGTACACCGGGCAAAAGGTTTGGAATTTCCGGTTGTGGCGGTGGCGCTGGCCTCCTGTTACCGTGTTAATCATCTGTATAATGCTCAGTTCCTGTCGGGGACTGACGCACAGGGTCGCCTGGACTGGGAATGGAAACTGAACGATGACGACGTCGAAACGTGCAGTAAGGGCTATGAACAGCGCAAGGCCGACGCACTGGCGCGTGACGACGCTGAAGATATTCGCAAGCTCTACGTTGCCTGCACGCGAGCCTGTCACACGCTGTTATTGAGTTACGGTACCGGCACAAGCGCTACGGCTAGGACAGATGGACGCTGTGGCCTTGGACCACTTGTGGCAGAAGCGGTCCGCTCTCTGCCTGAGTCCTGGCGTCCCGTTATTGAGAAACAAGCGTTTTGCGCTGCTGACTTTGAGGGGCCTGTCCATCCTGATGACCAACCTCTTCCGACCAACCTCATGCCGCCGCGTCCCGCGGTCACACCGTCGCTGGCGTCGGTTGCGGCTGTTGACTTCGACATTCGTCAGATTTCCGCCTCTGATATCACGGCCCATGTGCGCTGCCCTCTGCGCTTCTACCACTTTAATCTGTTGCGCGCAGGACAGCTGCGCTCGCCCGATCCGCAGGCCGCTGCCAACCGAGGCTCGCTGATACATCTCTTGCTGGAAACTGTTGGGCGCAGCAAAGGTAATCTGGACCGGTCGCGCATAGAGGCAATCTGTGCGCAGCACGACGTGGACCCGGAAGATAAGGCCGGTATGGACGCACTCACTTCGGTGCTACGCAATTATCTGGCCTCGCAAACTGCCGATGACCTGGCAGCGTGTTCGCGCGTTGAATACGAGTATCCCTTCTACCTGAAACTGAACGACGACAATGGCAGCGACGGCGGTGACGACAACAGCGACGGCGACAATGGCAGCGATAACAACAGTAGCGATAACAGCGACAACAGCGACGACGACAACAACAGCAACGGCAACGACGGCCGCGGTCGCGCGAAAAACCCCCACAGCCACAAGTCAAACGCGGCAAACTATCTGTACCTGCATGGCTTCATTGACGCGCTGGGGTACCGGACGGACGGCACGGCGCTGGTCGTGGACTACAAAACGGGTGGTCAGGCGGACGAGGAGCAAGCTAAAAAAGAGCAGGAATACGAACCGCAAGCGGCGGTATACGCGCTGGTAGCGTTGACCCTGGGCGCTCACCGGGTCGAAGTGCGCATGCTGCGCCCCGAAGTCCCCGACGCGAAGGACCCGACCCAGGCCCAGACATTTTCCTGGACCTGGGATGCTGCCGAGCGTCACAATCTGGAGGCGCGCATGCTGAACTATGCTCGCGCCATGCGCCGGACAGGACGCGGGGGACGGGCGCATACACTGGGCCCACCGGAGCCTGCGCCCGATGAGCGGACCTGCCAGTTCTGTGCGATTGCCCCGCAGCTCTGCGGGCGCAAGCGGCGTATAATGGACAGTTAATGGACAGTGGGGAAGGGGGATGACACATGCCGGTGACCGGGCCCACTAATGACATACTGATACCGTCTGATAGCGGGCTATCGACCGTCCTCTACACGAACAATTCGTACCTCTGGTGGATGCTGTTTCTGTTTCTGGCCGCGACCGTGGCCTTGGTCTACATGATACTTTCCGCGCGCATCCGTCGCGCAAAACGGCGTTTGGCGGCAACGGTAACTGCCGACGACGATTTGCCCCCAGAGCCGACCACCGACACCGCTCCCTCTCCGGCTCCGACTTCGACGGCGAAGAAGGAGTGAGTACTGAGCCTGCCCCCGGCTTTGACCGGGGGTCCATACCCGCACGGTCCTCCTTGTGTGCTAGGGTACTTACATGGTGAAAATCGACCCGCTAGAAATTGCTACTCATCCTGACTTGGCGCAGCTGCTGGACTGTAGCGCGGGTGACGCCACGTTTGCGCGCTATACTGCTGCCACTGACCGTGCCGGTCGTGTCTCCTACGGTTTGGATGAGCCTGAAATCTGTCTGCTGGACGTCGAAACAACAGGTCTGGACCCCGGCGCTGACGAAATCATTGAAATCGCCATTGCGCGTATGCGCGGTCCGGAAATTGTGGCCGAATACTCTACCTTTGTCCGACCACGAAGGACGGTTCCTCCCCTCATTTATGACTTGACCGGTATTGAATCGCGCGATTTAGAGACTGCGCCAGACATCGTTGAGGTCATCGAGGCTGTACGCGCCTTTATTGGGGATGCGGATATCATTGCCCACAATGCCGGTTTTGACCGGGCTTTCGTGCAGGCGGCCGTCGGGCTGCTGCCCGGAGCGTGGCTGGATTCCCTGGTCTTGCTGCGGTTGGGGCTGCCGGGCCTGCGTTCGTACAAACAAGAAAATCTAATGCGCGTTTTTTGCCCCGAAACCGCACGTCGCGCCCACCGCGCCTACTTTGATGTGCGGGGATTGTGTACGCTCTGGCGCGTGGCGCTGGCCTGTTGCGCGGACCTTGAGCCGGGGATGCAACTATCGTTGGCTGGCCTGGTCGGTGGCCCGGAAGCGGCGTGGCTGTCGCGCCTGGCGGAATGTCGAACAGAGGGGCGAGTCGGCAATCTGGCCCGTCCGAACCTGCGCACATTGCGCGAAGTTTGTTTGCAGAATCATGAGAAGGGGAGTGAGCGCGTCCAGAATCTGCGCGATGCCTTAGGGGAAACTCTGGATATTCCTGACAGTCAACAACTGGCGCGTGACCTGTCAGGCGATGGACTGGCTGGCGCTCTGTATCCCGACTTTGAGCCGCGGCCTGAACAGTTGGAAATGGCAGCCGCTATCGCTCGCGCACAGGAAGAACAGCGCCATGTGGTGATTGAGGCCGGTACGGGCGTGGGCAAATCGCTGGCCTATTTGGTTTGTCTGGCACGGTTGGCGCTGGGCAATGGTATCAGCGTAGGCGTGGCGACAAAGACCAATACGCTGACCGATCAGCTGATGTATCGTGAATTGCCGGCGCTGTCTGCGGCGCTGGAAGCAGAAGGAGCCGGACGTCTGCGCTATGTTGCCTTAAAAGGCTACGACCATTACTTGTGTTTGCGCAAATTGGACACGGCGCTGCGCGATGTCTTGCCCGCTCTGGCGGGTGGAGCAGAGACGGAAGTAAGGGAGAGAGCGGCGGGCACGGGTGGCAATCTGAACCTGGCCTTGGCGCAGCTGCTGTCGTGGGTGGCACAGACTGCCTGGGGCGAAATGCGGCCTTTGAACCTGGGTTTGCCGTCAGGGGACCGTGCCTTGCTTACCTGCAATGCGCGCGATTGCAACAAGCGCCGCTGTCGTTATTGGCGCGTGTGCTATTTGCAGGGTATCCGCCGTCGCGCAAAGACCTCGCACCTTGTGGTGACCAACCATGCGCTGTTGTTTCGCAATGCCTCACTGGAAGGGTCAATTTTGCCACCAATTCGGTATTGGTTGGTTGACGAAGCTCATAATGCAGAAGCTGAGGCGCGCAAACAGTTGGCTCAAAGTCTGGAAGCACAGGAAGTTTCTGCTTTGTTGCGCCAGTTAGGTGGTGGGCGTGGCTCAATTGCAAATCGTGCAAAGCGCTACGCGCGCACGCAGTATCAAGAAGGAGACGAAACCCTTGGCGCCATTACTGCCGCCGCAGCAGCCTGCGAGCAAGAGCAGGCTCTTGCCGAAACCTTGGCGGGCAATTTTTGGCACGCTACCGGTAAGGCGGCGGAAGCGGTAGCACAGTTGCTGAAACCCAGTGAACGTGCCCGACAAAAGGCTGATACGCGTTTTGCACGTTCCCTGTGGATTAACGATGAGCTGCGCGATACGCCAGCATGGGCGACACTGACAGAAAATGGGCGTACTTTGTATGGAGCCTTGCAAACAACAGCAAGCGCTGCACGCACGCTCTTACGCGCCGTATCAATTGAGGATGCAGAGCAGCTGGGCGATACCTCAACAGGGGACTTTGGGCAATCCAAGGCAGCGACGGAACTGGCGGATTTGGTTGGCGTTATTTCTGCCTTGGAACAAACCGCAGAAATCCTGGCCACGGTCATTGGACAGCCTGACCCCAGCTTGGTGTATTCCTTTGTTGCTCCGGTGTCTGTTGACACGAAGCAGCTGTCCCGCGCACGTTTTGAAGTGCAAGAACTGGACGTAGGCGCTCGTATTGTTGATGAACTGTTAGCTTCGGCGCTCTCCGTCACCTTTACGTCGGCAACACTGGCGGTAGGCGATGACTTCAGCCGGTTCACCCGGGGAGTAGGATTGGACCGTTTGCCTCCTGAGCAGGGTTTTGACACCTTGCTTCTGGTCAGTGGCTATGACCTGCCTGCGCAAATGCGGATATTTGTGCCCGTCGATTTGCCCGATCCACGTGACTCGTGTTGGCGGAAAGCGTTTGAAGATTTACTGGAATCCATTCATCACGGAGCCGGCGGGGGAACGCTGACGCTCTTTACAAATCGCGCCGACATGCGGGGAGTATATGAGAATTTGCGTCAACCGCTTTCCCGCCTGGGCATTGAATTGTTATCGCAATCCACGTCAGTCTCTCCGAAAACATTGGCCGATCGTTTTGTTGCCGATTCGAAGACCTCATTACTTGCCACTAAATCATTCTGGGAGGGGTTCGACGCCAGGGGCGATACGCTGCGCTGCGTTGTTATCAGTAAGATTCCCTTTCAACCACCTACCGATCCCCTGTCTCTGCAACGCGAACAGGTCGATTCGCGCGCCTGGGGTCACTTTGCTTTGCCCGACGCGATACTTGAGCTGAAGCAGGCGGTCGGACGATTAATTCGCTCGACGACTGACCGTGGCTGTGTGATTATTGCCGATTCTCGTATCGCAACCAAGGCCTATGGCGCGCGCGTTCGTGCTTCTCTACCCGTTGAGGTCGAGCAACTCTCCACCAGCGCCATCATAGAAGAAGTCCACCAGTTTTATTA
>JAIRWZ010000146.1 GCA_031268615.1 Actinomycetes bacterium
GACACAACTCACTGCTCTCTTTTCTTGGGTGAAATGGTTCCTGTCGCTATCCAACACAATGCGCTACACTGGTTTCGCTGATTGCAATCCCCCACTTATGGGAACTGTCACAAACAGCACTATTGAAGGGTCATTTCGTGCCACATTATGGACAGTATTCTCATTAGTTTTCATGGTTTTCGTCAGTCGCATTAGCCATATCAGCCGCGTCAGCCGCGTCAGTCGCGTTGCCCACTTGGACGCGTCCGCCTGAAAGGAAGCAGAGGTCACCGGTAGAAACATCATTCCCTCCATCGGATGAGTTTGAGACCGGTTACTTGTGTGTTCCGAAGCGGTCGCTATAGACGGTGTGCGTCATGTTCGCACAGGCGCGCTGTATCAAGGCCTCGGTATCCAGCTCGTCCCACCAGCGACGCACGACGGACAGTTTCGCGTGCGTCTCGGGGCTGCGCGGCATGAACAGCGTGCAGCAATCATCAGCGTCTTGAATAGACAGGTCATAGGTGTCAATCCGACGCGCTTCGGTGATGATTTCCTGCTTATCGTTGCCAATCAACGGACGCAGGATGGGAAGCGTCGTGATCTCGGCGGTCGCGACGATATTGTCCAGTGTTTGAGAGGCAACCTGACCTAAAGATTCGCCGGTGGCCAACGCTTTTGCGCCCTGCGCGTGTGCCAGACGTTCCGCCACGGCAAACATCAGACGGCGGTACATGATGACGCGCAAACTGGGAGCGACAACAGAGGCAATCTCGCGCTGAATGTCCCCAAAAGGAACCACATAAACGCGCGCCAAGCCACCTGTGCGCGCCAATACCTGGGCAAGGTCTGCCAGCACCTGCTCTGACGCGCCACTGGTCGCCGGTCGCCCTGAAAAGTGCAAGCCCAGCGCAATGGCGCCACGGCGCAGCAGACGCCAGGTTGCCACCGGGGAATCTATACCCGACGACAACAGCGAGACCACGCGCCCGGAGCTGCCCGATGGCAGACCGCCAATACCTGCCACTCGCCGGGTTGACACGTAGCACAGGCCTTCAACCACGGTTACCGACACGGTGATATCGGGGTGCTTCATGCGCACGGGCAGTCCCGTATGCTCGACCAGATAGCTCCCTATCCGCGCGCTTAGTTCCATCGAAGGAATGGGAAAGTCGGTATTTGACCGGCGTGACACAACCTTAAAGGTCGGGGCTGTCTCCCGTGCAGGTGACAGGCCATCTGCCCCCGACGCAGCGTGATACGCGCCGTCAGCTCCGACGGTGCCGGTCCCCGTCCATGCCACCACTGCCTCGCGCAAGGCCCGCAGCGATACCGACTGGATTTCTCCCACGTCACGCCCGATTTTATATGCCAGCGCCACCGAGGTCACCCCCGGAATAGCCGCCAGACGTCGGGCCAGCGCCTCTGCGCTTGCCGCGTCATATGCTGACGGCACCGGCACAATCACCCGCCCGGCAATGCGATACGCACGCACGTTAACACCCGCTACCGCTAAGGCAGCGTCCAGATTTTCGACCAATCTTCGCTCAAAGGTCCAGCGATTACGCCCCTTCAGACCCAGCTCGTGAAAAGAGACGAAACAGACGACGGGCAGCACGACACAGCGCCTTTGCGTCCAGGCTCCGCTGTCTGCCCCTACCCAATCAGTCCGTCAACTTCGGGCAGGGCATCCCGTTCCGCCTGATGAGGCAGCGGAATCTCGACCGGACCCACGGCGTCCTCGCCAATGAGTTCCTCATCCGTACCGACAGCGCCAACCGCAGCTTCACTGCCCGCGCTCTCATCCTCACCGCCTTCACCCTCACCCTTACCTTCACTCTCGTCACCGGCTGCGCTCCCCGCAACGCCCTCACTCTCCGCGCTTTCGGGGGATACGTCGCCGACCGCCACTTCGTCCATCGCCAAGGACAGCGGCTTCGCGCTGGTCAGCTTTGCAATCTCACTGGTCGCCATAGCGGACAGCGCCTGGTCGCGCACCCCGTGAATCATGTCATTTATCTGGCGCGAACGCTTCGCCGCCAACGTACAGAGCGTGAACTTCGAATCCACCTGGTCCAACAGCTCGTCAATTTCAGGGTTAACTATACTCATTACGTTTCCTTGCCTCCTGTTAGTTCTTATCGGTTGCGCGAATCTCACCGCAACCCTCGCCACAATCCTTACCGCAACCCTCGCCACTCATCTCGCCACGTACAATTTTTTCCAGCTCGTCAGCCGCCCGGGACAGGTCATCATTGACAACCGTATAATCATAGCGCGTCTTGTGCCTGATTTCAGCCCGGGCCTCTGCCATGCGGCGCGCAATCTGTGCCGGAGTTTCCGTTCCGCGTCGGCGCAATCGCCGCTCCAGTTCCTCCAGAGACGGTACCGTGACAAATATCGTCACCGCGTCCGGGACCCGCGTCAACACCTGCCGCGCCCCCTGCGATTCAATATCCAGCACCACCGACACACCGGCGTCCGTCCGCGAACGCACCGCAGACGCCGGTGTTCCGTAATACTGCCCGAACACTTCAGCCCATTCCAATAAAGCACCGTGCGCAATCCAGCTCTTGAATTGCGCACGGCTCACGAAAAAATAACTCTCGCCTTCTACCTCGCCAACCCGCGGCAGCCGCGTCGTCGCCGACACAGAAAACCACAGTTCAGGCACACGTCGAAGCAGCTCTGCCAGCAGCGTCCCCTTCCCGGCGCCCGAAGGCCCGGAAACAATAAACAGCTTCCCCGGACGCAACCGAAACCGCGCTACTTCCGTTACTTCAATGATTCCAGCAACGCCGCAGCCTGGTTCTTCCCCAAGCCTTTGACCCGACGCTTTTCAGAAATGCCAATCTCGTCCAGCAGAGCCTCAGCCTTGGCCTTGCCATAGCCCGGCAGCGCCTTGATCAGCGCCAGAACCTTAATCTTTCCATACAGGTCATCGTCGGCCTTGGCCAACACATCGGCCACGGTCAGCCCGCCAGCCTTTAGGTCCGCCAAAATCTTGGCACGCGCGGTGCGCACCTTTGCGGCCTGCTCCAAAAAATGCTTACGTTCTTCGGGTGATAATTGCGGTAGCGCCATGAGGATCTCCTTCTACTCGTCCAACACTTCTGCGAGCGTCCTTTTGCTCTCCGATAATACTACGACAGTCCCCCAACTTTTGCAAATACAATTTTGTCTATTTTCCCAGCACAGCCGCGCGCAAACGTGTTGAGGAAATGACTTCGCCCGTGTCATCTTTTATCAAATCATGTACTATAAAATCCATACCATTTTTTTGAGCGAGTACGTCCAGACCTGCCACATCGCATTCCCCGCCCCGTCCCAGCCGAAAGTTACGTCCTGCCAACAGAACGCGCGGACGCACAACGGTGGGCAGAAACTGTTCCACAAACCAAGCCGCCTCACGCTGTGCAAAGGCAGGCGTAAAGTCAACCACAATCACCTCGTCTATGCCACAATTCCGTATCGCCGCGCAGCGCTCGTCTACCGTCATCAGATATGCGGGCGCGGACGCGGGCCGTATCACGGCCGCCGGCAATGGGTCAAAGGTGACCGCAACAGACAGCAGGCCCCGACCTTGCGCCTCGGCTACTGCCGCCTGCAACAAAGCGCGATGTCCCTCATGTACGCCATCGAAAGTTCCCAACGCCACGGCAGCTTCCGCTAATCTCGGGCGTGACACGATACGCAGGCCTTCTCTGCTGTCAAAATCCTCTGGTTGAAGCCGGTAGAGGCAGCTTTCCGGTAAAGCCGAATCGTTATCCGCAGACACCCTACGACCTTGCGGCTCGAATGACGGCACTCCTGCACAAGTAAAGTAGTCAGCAACGGCCAATGGGTCTGTCACGCAGGCTTGCTCAATCGTCTCGATTCTATGTGCATTCTGCACACGAAAGGCTCCCGATGTCGTCCTGCGCAAGGCGCTTAGGTGCGCTACGGTGCCAGCCGCCTGACCAATGTCGCGCGCCAAAGCACGGATATAGCTTCCTTTTGAAACCCGAAAGTCTACCGTCCAGCGGTATTGCTCGGTGTCAAGATCTTTTAATTCGG
The DNA here is from genome assembly GCA_031268615.1 of Actinomycetes bacterium. GTDB lineage: Bacteria > Actinomycetota > Coriobacteriia > WRKU01 > WQUG01 > JAIRWZ01. The sequence continues at coordinate 4,036 of JAIRWZ010000146.1, forward strand.
CCGCATACACTTCAATTTCAC